>DAOMOV010000011.1:0-21883 GCA_035444505.1 Terrimesophilobacter sp. | reverse complement strand
GCGGTCGTGCGCGGTCTCGGTGAGCGGCTTCAGGTCGTCGTACAAGAAGTACGCGTACGCGCGCTCCCGCCCGCGACCTACCCTGCCCCGAATCTGGTGCAGCTGGCTCAGCCCGTACTTGTCGGCGCGGTCGATGATGAGCGTGTTCGCGTTCGTGATGTCGATGCCCGTCTCGATGATCGTCGTCGACACGAGCACATCGAACTTGCGCTCCCAGAAGTCCACCATCACCTGCTCGAGCACGCCCTCCGGCAGCTGCCCGTGCGCGACCGCGATGCGCGCCTCCGGCACCAGCTCGGCCAACTGCTGCGCCACCCGGTCGATGCTCGACACCCGGTTGTGCACGAAGAACGCCTGACCCTCGCGCAGCAGCTCCCGCCGGATCGCCGCCGCCACCTGCCTGTCGCTGTAGGGGCCCACAAAGGTGAGGATCGGATGCCGGTCTTCCGGCGGAGTCGCCAGCGTCGACATCTCCCGGATGCCCGTCACCGCCATCTCCAGCGTGCGCGGAATCGGGGTCGCACTCATCGCCAGCACGTCCACGTTCGTCTTCAGCTTCTTCAGCGCATCCTTGTGCTCGACCCCGAATCGCTGCTCCTCGTCGATGATCGCCAGACCAAGGTCCTTGAAGCGGATGCCCTCCCCCAGCATCCGGTGTGTCCCGATGACCATGTCGACGGTGCCGTCTGCGAGGCCCGCGATCGTCTCCGTCGCCTCTTTATCGGTCTGGAACCGGCTCAGCGCACGCAGGTGAACGGGAAACCCTGCGAACCGCTCCGCGAAAGTCTCCATGTGCTGACGCACCAGCAGAGTCGTCGGAACCAGCATGGCCACCTGTTTGCCATCCTGGATCGCCTTGAACGCGGCCCGCACCGCAACCTCGGTCTTGCCGTAACCGACGTCGCCCGACAGCAGCCGGTCCATGGGGATGGGCCGCTCCATGTCGGCCTTCACCTCGTCGATCGTCGACAGCTGGTCGGGGGTCTCCACGAAGGGGAACGCCTCCTCCAGCTCCCTCTGCCACGGGCTGTCGGGGCCGAACGCGTGACCCTTGCTCGCCATGCGCGCGCTGTAGAGCTTCACCAGCTCGACCGCGATGTCCCGCACCGCCCGACGTGCTTTGCCCTTCGCCGCCGCCCAGTCGCTGCCGCCCATCTTGCTCAGGGCAGGCGACTCACCGCCGACGTAGCGCGTGAGCAGGTCGAGCTGGTCGGTCGGCACGTACAGCTTGTCGCCCGGGTAGCCGCGCTTGCTCGGCGCATACTCCAGCAGCAGGTACTCGCGGTTGTTCTTCACCGGGTTGCGACCACCCGTGCTCACCTCGCGCTGCACCAGCTCCACGAACCGGCCGATGCCGTGCGTCTGGTGCACCACGAAGTCGCCCGCCTTCAGCTGCAGCGGGTCCACCACGTTGCGGCGACGACTCGCCAGCTTCTTCACCTGCCGCGAGTCGTAGCCGACCGCCCGACCGAAGAACTCCGACTCGCTCAGCAGGGCAAACTTCGCCTCGGGCACCTCAAAACCGGCCTCCACGGATGCCTGCACCACGTACGCGACGCCCGCCTCCAACTCCTGCGGCAGAGTCTCGGGCATCCGCGCCGCGAGTCCCCTCCCGGCGAGCACGTCTGCCGCGCGCTCCACGAGGCCCTGGCCCTGCGCGGTCACGACCACCGACCACCCCTCCCCCAGCCGCTGCCCCACGTAGGCGATGGCGCCGTCGGCCTCCCCCGCGAACGTGGGTGCGGGGCGGGCGTTGATGCGGATGTAGTGATCTTCGGGGTCGGTGGTCTCGATACGCGATTCGCTGGGCGAATCACTACTCGACCGGCGAGAATCTGAGAGACCCGCCGGTCGAGTAGCCGACGAAGTCGGCGTATCGAGACCAGCCGACCCACTGTCGAAAGAACTGAGCGTCCACCACGCGCGGT
Organism: Terrimesophilobacter sp.; assembly: GCA_035444505.1. GTDB lineage: Bacteria > Actinomycetota > Actinomycetes > Actinomycetales > Microbacteriaceae > Terrimesophilobacter. The sequence goes on along the minus strand of DAOMOV010000011.1, from coordinate 19,955 downwards.
CACCCGCCGCAGCACGCAACTGCTGCATCGTCAGAAAGTCACCCGAGTCGAGATCGATGGGGGCCTCCGCGCCCGCCGTCGCCGCGTTCCACGCCGCCGCCAGGAACTCGCGGTTCGTCTCCGCCAGGCTCACGGCGCGCGTCGCTACGCGCTCCGGCGAGAGCACGGCGATCGCGGCATCCGCCGGCAGGTACTCGGCCAGCGGTACGAGGCGCTCGACGAGGGCGGGGGCAAGCGACTCCATGCCGTCGACCGGGATGCCCTCGGCAACCTTCGCCAGGAGGGTGCTGAGGCTGGGGAACTCGTGCAGCATCTCCCGCGCCCTCTGCCGCACCGATTCGGTGAGCAGCAGCTCACGGCTCGGGGGCAGTTCGAGTTCGGTGAGCTCGTCGTCGAGGCTGCGCTGGTCCGACACCGAGAACGGGCGCAGCTGCTCCAGCTCGTCACCGAAGAAGTCCGCACGAACGGGGTGTTCGGCCGTCGGCGCGAAGACGTCGAGGATGCCGCCACGCACCGCGAACTCGCCGCGGCGCGTCACCATGTCGACGCGCGTGTAGGCGAGGTCGACGAGCTGCGCCGAAAGCTCGGCAAGGCTGTTTCCGCGACTGCCCACCGTCAGCGCCACCGGTTCGAGGCTGGTGAGCCCGGGAACGAGAGGCTGCAGCGCCGCCCGCACCGATGCGACCACGACGAGCGGATGCCTCGGTCGCGCGTCCCTCTTCCACTGCGCCAACTGACGCAGCGCGTGCAGGCGCCTGCCGACCGTCTCCGCGGACGGACTCAGCCTCTCGTGCGGCAGGGTCTCCCAAGCCGGAAACTCCAGCACCTCGGCATCCGGCATCACACTCTCCATCGCCGCGCGAAGCGCATCCGAATCGCGACCCGTCGCCACGATCGCCAGCAGCACGGATGGCTGTTCGCGCTCCCCCAGCAGCCCCGCTAGCAGGGGCGCGCGCAGGCCGTCCGTGAGGGAGAAATCTGCGTCGCGACTGGCAGAGCCAAGGGCGTCAGCCCACGTCTGGGCGTGCAGAAGCCTGGCACTTAAGCCCTCGAGAGTCACCGAATGAGTCTACGGGGCGAGAGTTGCACCCTGCCTGGGGCCCAGAAACTCCCGTCTGCGTCGGGTGCCCGCACCAGGGACAGTCATGACGCGGTTTGTTTCAGATGACGGGGCAATTACCGGGTCATCTGAAACAAACGGGGTCATGAGGGCGAGCGCTACGGCGGTGGCGGGGAGTGGAACCGCTGCTGCGCCGCCGTGACACCGTCGGCGGCGATCGCCTCGACCGCGTCGGCGGCATCCGCGATGATCGACGGCAGCATCTCACGCTCTGCGGACGAGAAGTCACGGAGCACGAACGCGGCCGCGTCCTGACGCCCCAGCGGGCGCCCGATGCCGACCCGCACGCGCACGAAATCACCCGAACCGGCCGCGGCGATCACATCGCGCACACCATTGTGACCACCCGGGCCACCCCCGACTTTGATGCGCACCGTGTCGAACGGGAGGTCCAGCTCGTCGTGCACGACAAGGAGCCGCTCGAGCGGCAGCTTGTAGAACTTCAGCAGGTTCACCACCGGTGCGCCCGACAGGTTCATGTAGGTGTTCGTTCCGGCGAGGATGAGCTTCGGGCCGCCAGGGCCCGCTCCACCGGAACGGCCCAGCCGCACCTCGGCGACCATCGCATTCGCGCGATGCCGCTTGAACGAGGCTGACATCCGTTGCCCCAACTCGGCGACAACCATCTCGCCCACGTTGTGGCGGTTCGCGGCGTAGGAGGGCCCGGGGTTACCGAGCCCCACCACGAGCCACGTTTCAGCGTTCATGACAACGCCACCACGCTCGAGAGCTACTCGGCGTCGACCTCGGCCGCCTCAGCGGAATCACCCTCAGCAGCCTGAGTCTCGCCCTCAGCGGCCTCGCCCTCAACCGCTTCACCCTCGGTGGGCTCAGGCTCGGCCTGGGCGGTCGGCACCACAACGTTGACGATGAGAGCATCCGGGTCGTCCAGCGAGACGGCACCCTCGGGAAGCGCAACGTCGCGAACGTGAATCTGGGAGCCCTCTTCGAGGCCTTCCACATCGACCGTGATGTTCTCGGGGATGTGGGTGGCTTCGACCTCGAGACGCAGCGTGTTGAGGTCCATCATGACCATGGTGCCGCTGAACGACTCACCCGAGACGTGGATCGGAACCTCAACCTGAACCTTCTCGCCCTTCTTCACGATGACGAGGTCGATGTGCTCGATGAGCTGACGCACGGGGTCTTTCTGCACGTCCTTGACGAGGCCCAACTGCTTCTTGCCGGCAACATCGAGCTCAAGGATCGCGTTCGCCTTGCGCAGGATCAGCCCCACCTCGTGCGCGGGCAGGCTCACGTGCTGCGGATCGGTGCCGTGCCCGTAGATGACGGCAGGGATGCGTCCCGCGGCACGTAGCCGACGCGCGTAGCCCTTGCCGAAGCTCTCGCGCAGCTCCGCGACAACCTTGTTGTCCTGTGCGGCCTTCTTCTCACTCATCGTGGTCTCTTCTCTCGCTTTTTCCTGCCGCCGCGGCGGCCGTAGATCTGGTTGTGGTCTGGTGTGTCAACTCGAACGCATCCGCGTGAGGAAAGACCTGCGCCCCGCATCCTGAACCCGCATGGGCTCTTCGGGGCTTCGCCTGCTCACCGCGTCGATCACGGATGCCTGCCACAAGTGCGGTCGGCATCCCTCGCCGAAGTTCAGTGGTCGAGTCTACCGCACGTATTGCCGCACCGAGTGTTCGGCTGAATCTCACCGCAAAAACCTGCCTTCGGGCTCAACGAAGGGGCCCGAGTGAACCCGCCTCGTACTCCTCCATCGGCACGTCGCCACGCGCCCAAGCCTCTCGCACCGACTCGACGATCCGCCAGCACTCCTCCACCGCATCCGCCCGCACTGACAGCTTCAGGTCACCATCCAGGATCCCCGACAACACCTTCGAGTACGCCAACAGCCGCCCGTCGCCCACACCCGCCGTCAAAGTCTCACGAACCAACTCATCCGGATCCGATCCGCCCCTCAGATTCAGTTCCAGCAGCAACTCATCCGGATCCACGGAAAACGTCAGCTGCCCGCCATCGGACTCCGAACTCGACAGCCCTTCCGCCAACTGCCGCACCGGCTTGAACTGTAACGAGACGGTCGACCGCTTCGCTTCCAACGCTTTACCCGACCGCAACCGGAACGGAACCCCCGCCCACCGCTCCGTCTGCACCTCACATACCAGTTCCGTGAACGTCTCCGTGTGCCGCGACGCGTCAACCCCCGGCTCATCCACATACGACGCCACCGGGCGGGACCCAACGTTGCCTGCGGTGTACCGTGCCCGCCTCGACGCCGCCACCGGGTCACCACCCCACACCCTCGTCGCCCGCAGCACCTCTGTCACTGCCAACCGAAAGTGCTCAGCATCTGATGACTCCGGTGGCTCCATCGCTACCAGAGCCAATACCTGCAGCAAGTGGCTCTGCACCATGTCCACGAGCGCCCCCGCACGGTCGTAGTAGCGGGCTCGACCCTCCAGCGCAAGAGACTCATCGAACCGGATCGTCACCGACTCCACGTTCTCCGCGTTCCACACCCGAGCAAACACTCGATTGGCGAACCGGACATCCAGAATGTTGAGCAGCGTTGGGAACGCCAGGAAGAGGTCCACGCGAAAGATTCGCTCCTCCGGGACGAGAGTGAGCAGCAACTCATTCAACTTCCTCGCACTGGACACATCACTTCCGAACGGTTTCTCCAGAGCCAACACTGTCCCCGCCGGCAGCTCGACCCCAGAGAGCACCTCACAGCATCGGTGGGTCACGGTCGGCGGCAGCGCGAAATAGATTACGAGCGGGCCCCCCGCCGCCTCAATGAGTCGCCGCAGACTATCCGCGTCGGTTACATCGGCCTGTGTGTAGGTGGAATGCTCAACCTGCGATAGTTCAGCCACCGCACCCGAACTCGAAAACGCCGATGCGATTCGCTCACTCCACTGATCGGCCGACAGCGGGTCAGAACCCGCACCTAACAACCGGATGCGTCGCCCAGGTTCCTGATGCAATAACTGCCCTAGTGCCGGTAACAGCAGCCGCGAAGTCAAGTCACCCGATGCCCCCAGAATCAGGAGAGCAGTAGTCTTAGTCACCGCAACCCAACCTCCGAATCGAGGAGTCGTCTCCTAGCGAATTCGAGACGAAAAGCCCGTGTAGTAATATCAGTATGCCAACAACCGGCGTGCGGCTACGTCGGTCAACAATTAATAGGGTGACATTGTCAGAGGAAAGCTGATGTCAAATTGATCTCCCAGAGTCGCCGCACCCGTATGGGCAGTGGGCTGTATGCGCACGTCGTCGAAGAACTCGGCCAAGCGATCGTCGACGGAACAATGCCGACGGGTCAAGTCGTCTACGCGGAACAGCTGGTTGAGCAATTGGGAGTCTCCCGCTCTGTCGTGCGTGAAGGCTTGCGCGCCCTCGGTTCGATGGGCCTTATCGAGGCGCGACCGCAGGTTGGCACTAGAGTGCTCCCTCCAGATCGCTGGGATCTCTTGAACCCGCAAGTGGTGACGTGGCGGGCTCAGAGCAATGCCAGTGACCACCAAATGCGGGAACTGCTGGAGTTCCGCCACGGAATCGAACCCACCTCCGCCGCCCTGGCCGCCGAACGCATGTCGGATGCTGACCGGGATAGCCTTCTTGCCGCGGGAAATGATATGCAGGCCGCAATGGAAGCGGGAGACTGGCGCACATTTTTCAATGCGGACGCTCAGTATCACCGCCTAGTTCTCCAAGGCTCAGGCAACGCGATAATCGCCCAGTTCGCTGATACGGTTCAGGCTGCGCTTCACAGCAGGGGTCAAGATTCTCAGCCTTGGAACAACGAGCTCAACGCACTCTCGGTGCAGCGACACCTCGATCTGGCGCACGCCGTGTGTGAGCATAACCCAGCAGATGCCGAAAGGTACGCTCGACTCATCATCGAAGAGACGCTGCGCGTGTACACCGCGCACTAGCGCAGCTGTCAGCTAAGCCGGAACGTCGATCCGCACGACGGTCAGTTCGCTCGCGTCCACACCGTAGGAACCCCATCCGACAATCTCACCCGAGGCATCGGTGGCGAGCGAGCGCCCAATACACACCCAGCCCGCCCATTCGCCGGTCTCCACCGGCCCAACGTTGCTGACTCCGATGACCGGAATCCCGTGGCGCTTGCCGATAGCTTGGTATGGCTCCTGCCACTCGACATACGGCGTCGCCTCATCGTCGTGATCCGCAGGCACCGCCCACGATGACGGCGAGAGCATGAGTCGCGCACCCATCGCCGCCTGGGCGTCCGCCAGAGCGAGAGAACTGACGTAGTTGTCGGCGCAGATGTTCAACGCCACCGGCCCAAACTCCGTGTCGACAACTTTGAGCTCTGTACCGATGTCGTAGATCTTGCGGGCGAACTCCAGCTCGTTTATCTTGCGGTGGTGCGCGACAATCGTGCCTGTGCGGTCGACGAGAATTGCCGCATTGTAGATTCGATCGCCTTCTCGCTCGGTGAGTCCGGTGGCGATCATGATTGAGTGGGTGCGCGCCAACTCACAGAAGAAGTCACTGGTGACGCCAGGAATTGGCTGGGCGAACTCTACCGCCCGCACGTCGGTCCACCCCACGTCAACGCATTCGGGGAGTACGACAATGTCGCACCCCTTACTGGCGGCCTCTGCAACCATCTCCGCTGCGCGACGCAGGTTGCCATCAACGTCTCCTGGGTGCACCAGGGTCTGCGCTAGGCCGATCGTTGCGAAAGTCATGTCAGCTCACTTACGGGCACTGGGTAGTGAATCTCAGCATTGTGCACGCGCTGGCACGCGTCCGTCAGCACGCGTAGCAGGTCCCCGGCCGCCACCGTGAAGGAATCACCGTCGATCGCCAGTGGCGCGCCAAAAACCACGATCGGTGCGCCGAGCCCGGGGCACTCCACTGCTTGGTCGATGCTGAGCCCACCCACTGCCTGCACGGGAACAGTGGTGGCTGCCACCACCGCGGAGAGATCGGTCATGGGAGTGAGGCCGGGGTGCTTTTTGCGATGGTCGTACCCAGTGTGATGAATCACCATGCCGACGCCAAGTTCCTCCAGTCGGGCGCTCTCAGCCGCAGCGTCTGCCGCACCGAGATTGTCACCCATGACGAGAATCCCGAAATCCTCGCCCGCACGACACACGTTCTCGACCGTGGCGTCGTGTGCCTTTCCCATGACGATCACGGCGTCGGCACCGGCATCGGCCATCATCTCCGCTTCCATGTATCCACCGTCCATTGTCTTGAGGTCCACGATCAGGGGCGTGTCAGGGAATTCGGCTCTCAGCGCACGCACGCCGTGCAGCCCTTCAGCGAGAACCAGTGGGGTGCCCACTTCGAGCCAGTCAGCCCCCGCCGACATCGCGATGGTTGCCGTAGAAAGGGCGTCGGCGGTGGAGGTGAGATCCAGCGAGACCTGAACAATTGGTCTGGCAAGATTTGCTCTGGTCAGTGATCGGATCGCTGGCTTAGCCAAAATGTCTCCTTGGTGTGGGTGAGCCGGTCTGAGGCGGATTGCCGCGGGCCGATGCCTGCGCGTGCGCGCTCCGCGTCTTGAGTTGCTACTGTCGCTTCGAGGGATCCGCCGAAGTATCGTTCACGGGCGTCACGGAGAAAATCAACCGACTCTGCCATCTCGTGCATCCCGTTAATGCCATCTTCTACAGAGATCCATCCGTCGTATCCGGCGGCGGCAAGGGTGCGAAAGATGCGAGGGTAATCATTGAGCCCTTGACCGATGACACCGTGTCGAAGGTCCGGTGAGTACCCAAGGGTGCCGTCGGCTTGCCGCAGTGATTGAAGGTCGGCTCCGGGGGCAAGGTATCGGTCGGATGCCTGCATAGTCACGACGCGGTCAATGACCACATCGAGGAAGTCAGCGGAATCCTCGCCAGCAACGATCGCGTTGGAGGGATCGTACTGCACGCCGAAATGCGTCCGGTTGTCGATGCGGTCGAGGAGTGCGAGGAACACTGTCTTCGTCTGCGCGAACTCTGGGTACGCCCAACTGCCATCCTTGTAGTGGTTCTCGATTCCGAGTGTGACATCGAGGGCGATGGCGTGGGCGAGACACTCTGTGATGGCCTCCGCAGCCCAGTCCAAACCTTGTTCGACGGATACCTCTGGGTGACGTTGGCCACTCAAGACTCGGCAGCTTGCCGTCGTACCGCCGAGGCGATCGGCAATCTCGATCATCCTGAACTGCTTGTCGAGTTCGCGTGCGCGAACGCCAGCGTCGGGGTGAGTGAAGTCGGGTGATACGCACAGCATGGGCATTTCGAACCCAGCATCGACGAGCGCATCGCCCACTCGATCCACGAACGCGTCACTGGTCTCCCAGAACATCCCTGAGTACAGTTCGAGACCCTCAATGGGAAGCACACGCGCTTGGGTGATCCAATCGAACACGGTCATCGTTCGATGAACGGCGATCGCATCAACGTCACCCTTTGGAAAAACGCTAATGCGCATTCCACACTCCTTTTATCAATGCGTCCCATGGGGGCCTAAGTCATACTAATATAGTTTTTGCCGGGAGCGAAGGGAGTGCAGTGATTATTGCGACACCTTTCAGCGCACCGGTGACCTACCACGGCGAAGGCGCAGTGTGGGCTCACAGCTGGGGTGGGCTTCGATGCGTCGATATGCTTCACGGCGATGTATTGCACTTCGATGCCCACGGAATCGCGACCCGTCATCATCTGGGCACCATCGCAGCGATGATTCGCCCGGCCACACCCGGCGTGAGCCTCGTCGCGCGCGAGAGCGACGTCGTTCTCTGGGAGGAATCATCTGGCCGCCTCACAACGGTCGCCAACAACCTGGTGCCTGATGGGGGTCGACTCAACGAAGGAACCTGCACACCCCAGGGCGAATTACTCATCGGTTCACTTGCCCAGGAGTTCAAGCAAGATGGTGGCAGATTGATGAAAGTATCTCCGTTCGGTGCGGCGGTGGTTCTGCCCTCGGTCACCGTCTCCAACGGGATTGGCTTCAGCCCCGACGGGACATGCGCGTACTACGTGGACAGCCCCACCTATCGGCTTGATGTCTTCACGGTCACCGAGTCAGGCGATCTCATCGAACGTCGGCCGCTCGCTGAGTTCGATCCGGCGCGTGGCGCGCCTGATGGTCTCTGGGTTGATGAAGAGGGCGGCATTTGGTTGGCCATGTTCGGGGGAAGTCGAGTGCAGCGCGTCCTCGCAGACGGAACCCTCGATCTCCACGTGTCCGTGGAAGCACGTCAGGTAACCTCCTGCACGTTTGGTGGCCCTGAACTGTCAACGCTGTACATCACGACGTCGCGCGAAAACCTTGATGATGGTGACGACCCTCTCGCTGGCAGCGTTTTCCACGCCGACGTGGGCATTAGCGGACTGCCTGTTCTGACATTCACGCCGGATGCTCAATCGTGACGCCGGTCCTGTCAACTTCCCAAGCAGAAGGAGAAACCCATGAAGGGTTTGGTCAAGTTCGGATTCAATGACGGTGATCTTGAGGTGCGCGAACTGCCCGAACCGCAGGTCTCTGATGACACCGTCCTCGTGGCTGCACGTGCCGTGGGTGTGTGCGGATCCGATCTTCACATGTGGCGAAACAAACAAAGCTGGCCCGTAGCCGCGCCCGTCGTCCTCGGTCACGAGTCGGCAGGGGTAATCGCTGAGGTTGGGCGCAACGTCACGGGGTGGGCCGTTGGCGACCGGGTTGTATGCGAGACCGCTGCCTCGATCTGTGGCGTGTGCAGTCTCTGTCGTGCGGGTCTTTACAACCTGTGCCCGGCCCGAGAAGGCTACGGAGCCACCCGAGACGGTGCCTTCAGCGAGTTACTCGTAGCAGAACCTCGGGTGCTCCATCGCCTTCCCGACAACGTTCCATTCGAGTCGGCGGCAATGACAGAACCGTTTGCCGTTGCCTTCAACGCGGTCGTCGAGCGTGCCCGCGTAAAAACCGGGGATCTCGTCGTGATTCAAGGTGCGGGCACCATCGGCATCCTCTCGATGTTGATGGCAAAGCTTTCCGGGGCGAATACAACCGTGGTTCTGGGGACCAATATCGACGAACATCGATTGGCCAAAGCCAGCGAACTCGGAGCCGACCATGTGCTCGACATCACCTCCGAGGATCCCACAAAGCTTGTGTCGAGCCTCCATGACGGACTTGGCGCCGACCTCGTGGTCGATGCCACCGGGGTGAGCGCGGCTTTGGAGCAGTCGCTCCAGTTCGTGAGGCCATTCGGTTCCATCGCCAAAGTCGGATGGGGCCCCCAGCCACTCGGCTTTTCGCTTGACCCGCTCGTACAGAAGGCCGTCACCCTGTTTGGGTCTTTCTCCCACAACTGGGGAACATGGGAGCGAGTACTGGCCCTGTTCGCCAGCGGAAAGCTCGACCCTCGCTCCGTCCTCGGTGGTGTGTACGCCATCGACGACTGGGCACAGGCATTCGAAGACATGGAAAGCGGTAAGAATGTCAAGTCAGTGATGACGTTTGGGAAGGAGTAGCCGGTGACCCGACCCGACCCGATTCGTCTTGGCGTCATCGGGCTAGGGGCCGTGGCTCAGGCTGTGCATCTTCCACTCATTCAGCGCCGTCCCGAACTGTTCACCATCACCGCGGTCAGTGACATCTCATCGTCACTGCTCGCGACGATGGGCGAGCGTTTTGGCGTACCCGAATCGGCCCGCTGCCTGCAGGCGCTGACCCTGCTGGATCGAGACGATGTCGATGCCATCCTTATCTGCTCCGGTGGTTCTCACGAGCCAATTGTTGTCGCGGCGCTCGAGCGCGGCCTCACTGTGCTCTGTGAAAAACCTCTCGCGTTCACGCACATGGAACTCGACAGGATTCGCCGTTCCCTGCCGACTGCTGGCCCGCCACGACTCATGGTCGGATACATGAAGCAGTACGACCCAGCGACAACTCTCGCGCGTGAGCTGCTCAGTGCGGTTGATGATCTGCGCGCCGTCGACGTAACCGTGCTTCATCCCACGGGGCAATCGCAGCTCGACTTCGCCCGCCTTCGTGCGCCTGGTGCGGATATCCCGAGTGAAGTCATTGAGGAGTCTCGGCTCCGCGATCGTGCCCTGTGGCAGGCAGCGTTCGGTGAGGATGACGAAAATGAGGAACTCTGGCGCGTCTACGCGGGGTGCCTCATGTCGAGTCTCTCGCATGACATGTCGGTTGTTCGCACCCTCGTCAACCCCATCATCGACGTCGACTATGCCGACATCTGGCGTACGACGTCGCAGAACCAGAGGCGCCAGACGGGCCGTGACGCTGGCGGGCTGGGCTCGAGGCCTCCGTCGATTCGTGCTGTTGGGGTGGTGGGCGAATTCACTCGCTTCGCGCTCGATTGGCACTACCTTCACGATTATCCTGCCTACCGAGAGACGATCCGGTTCATCTACGGGCAGGGCAGTATCGAACTCGCGTTCCCGTCGCCGTACCTCCTCCACGCGCCCACGGTTCTCACGACTTACTCGACTGCGGGAGAAGCGGAGGCACGCACAGAGTTCCGCAGTATCAGCGAAGCTTTCGAGATTCAGCTCGAGGCATTCGTGGAGATGTTCCATGAGGGCACTGCTCCGCTCACCGACCTCAGCGGGGCCGAAGAAGATGTCGTCACGAGCCAAGCGATAATTGCCAGCTTTGCAAAGCGCAAGGGGATCGCGCTCGGTGGTGAGCTTGGCGCCGTGCTCTCCGAAGTAACCTGAACACCACGAACGTGCTGCCTGCGAAGGAAGCGACCGTGAGGTCAACGGCCCGCGAGTGAACCGCCGATCCCTCCCACACTGAAGTAGCGATTGAGCGTGGCAAAGACGATCACCGGGGGCAGGATCATGATGACCGAAATAGCCATCACCGGACCCCACGCGGTCGAGTTCTGTTGGAAGAAGGTCTGAAGGCCAACCTGAAGAGTCAAGGTCGGGTCAGATCTCAGGAACACAATCGCAATGAGGTAATCGTTCCATGCCTGCAAGAAGGCAAAGATTGCAGCGGACAGCACGCCAGGGAGCGAATTGCGAAGCACAATCCGCACAAACCCGCCGAACATGGAGCAGCCATCAATCCATGCCGCTTCTTCCAGACTGATCGGGATCGTGTCGAAGTAGGCTGCCATCATCCAGGTGGTAACCGACATTGTGCTTCCGACGTAGATGATCGTGATCCCCACAAGGTTGTCGATGAGCCTTAGTGGGGCAAACAGCATGAACAGCGGCACCACGAGCACGATGATGGGAAGCGCTTGGATGATGAACAGTGCCAAGGCATATCCGGATACAAGCTTGCTCCGACCCCGTGACAGGACGTATCCCGCGGGGGCCGATACGGCCACCGCGATGAGCACGGTGACAAGGGCCACCCAAATACTGTTTCCCAGCCAGATCGGCGTGAATGTTTCCGTGATGACGAAGACGAAGTTCGACATCGTCACCGATCCGGACTCTCCGCTGGATGGTTCTGGCCTCAGTGAGAGTGCCACAGTCGCCAGCACGGGGATCAGGATGATGAAGGTGAAGATCATGAGTCCCGTGAACCGCCACCATTTGCCACGATCTTCGCGCGAGACGAGTTGGCTTGTCGGAGTCTTCTCGAGCATCTTCGCAGTTGTCATTGGAGGCTCGACTTCCGGATCTGCCGGTAGAGGAATACAGAAATGACTATGAGCACGAATGTCATGAGGAAGGCAATGGCCACTCCTGGTCCGGTTCTCATGTCTTGGAACACTGTGCGGTAGGCAAGAACCAGCAGCGTATTGGTCGCACCCACTGGTCCACCTCCCGTGAGCAGGTAAACGGTTGTAAAGTCATTGACGCAGAAGATCGTCATAAGGATCCAGCTGACGTAGATGGGTCTTGAGATCATCGGCAGCGTGAGGTGAATCAGCTGCTGCCAGCGGCTGGCACCGTCCATCCGTCCCGCCTCGTAGACACTCTCGTCGACGCCAGCGAGTGCCGAACTCATCATCAGCATCATGAAGGGGAAACTGACCCACACTTTGAACACGCACACCGTGATCATCGCCAACGTCGGATTGGCAAGGAAGAGAGGATGGCCGAGCCCGAGTGCATCGAACAGCTGAGGGATCGGACTGGTTGGTGTGGCAATCAGCCAGTTCCACGCCATGGCGGAGGACACGACCGGAATGACCCAGGGCAGCAACAAAAGCACTTTGAACGTGCCCGCTGCTGGGATTTTGGATCGAAGTGTCAGTGCGATGGCAAAGCCGACCAGCCAGCTTCCGAACACCCCCACGAGGGTGAACACGAGGGTGAACCGTGCGGCGTCCCAGAACATATCGTCGGTGAGAACGTCCACAAAGTTATCAGCACCGACAAAGGGGCCGGCGTCGATGAGTGATCCCCGCCGCACCGCCTGGTTGGCCGCGTAGAGCAACGGGTACACGTTGATCAACAGGATGACGAGCAGTGAAGGCAACGCCATCAACAGCAAAATGATCTTGTTCGTACTGAGACGTGCAGGGCGGGCGGGCGGCTTAGCACCCGCCCGCCCGCCGAGCCCAACACCCCCGCGGCCCCTGCGGGTACGCGCGGTCACACTGGATGGCACTCTTCGGGCTCTTTTCGTGTCGCTGGCTTGAGGCTAGAGTACCTTCGCGAGTTCGGTCGACAGGCTCTCGAGCGACGCCTTGGCATCGGTTCCGCCTTCGAGAACGGTCTGCGCAAACTGCCACAGCTGCATTCCACCGTCGACCGCAGCGAGTCCTGCGAAGCCCGCCTCAGCCGGGTATGCGTAGCTCTTCGAAATCGGCTGATACTCCTTGACGATCTTCACGAACTGCTCGTTCTCCTGGAAGATCGGCAGATCGACGATCGACTGGCGAACCGGGATGCGCGAAACGGCATCCGTTTCCCAGAGGGTGATCATGTTGTCGAGGTAGTACTCGAGGAACGCTTCGGAGGCTTCCTGGCTCGGCGAGTTGGTGTACATCATGATGTTGTTGATGAACATGAGTGTGCCTTGGTCGCCGTGGGGCCCGGTGAGCGGGCTGGCCACTAGCACGTCACCGGCCGTGTCGCCGAGGTTGAGCGCGAGGCCGGGCTCGTGGATTCCGAATCCGACCTTGTCTTCGGCCCACTGAGAGATCAGGTTATCCATCGAATAGCTGATCATCCCGGGATCGATGATGTTCTCAGCAACGAGTTCCTTGACGAATTCGACTGCTTCGATGTTCCGCTCGGTCACACAGTCAAGGTTTCCATCGGCGTCAAATAGACCGCCGTTGTTGTTGAGCATCATCGTGATGATGGCCTGCGGTGCGTGGTTGTAGCCGGAGCCACCCGCTATTCCGAACCCACTTGCACCAATCTTGCGCAACGCCTTACCCGTGGTGACGAGTGAGTCCCAGTCGGTGGGAACCTCGGCTCCTGCCTGCTCCAGCAGCGACTTCTTGTACCAGAACACGCGGAGATCCATGGCCCAGGGCATGGCCACGTAACCGTCGGCCGTTTTCATCGAATCAATGGTTCCGGGAAGGAAGTCGTTGTACGAGCCCGAAGCCTTCATGGTCTCGACGAGGTTGTCCGCGTAGGCGATCTTCCCCAGCTCAGCAAATTGGAAGGCTTGGAAGCCTCCGCCACCACTGACGGCTGGTCCTGTGTTCGAGGCGATCGCCGACGAGAAGGTCTGGTAGAAGTTGTTCCACTGAATCGTCTGGTACGACCACGTGGGCATTCCACTTTGGCTGTAGCTCGTGACGATGTCCGCGGCGGTGTCGCTGTACTTGGGAGCGCCCCAGGGCATGTCCCAAAACTTGAGAACCGTATTGGAGTCGACAGGGCCGGTGCTGGATCCCGCTGGCGCGCACGCCGCCAGCAGGGGGATGGTTGCAGCGGCACCGGCGAAGCCAAGGAAGCCTCGTCTGCTGAGCCCGCTTGAGGGGATGATGTTCTCCATTGGTTTGCTCCCTACCTGAATCGTGTTGATGTGAACTGCGGTGAACTTCGGTGCGACCCCTGTGCCACAAAGAACCAGTTCCTGACGCAGCTGTCCATCGACGGCTCCTTCGCCATCGAATTCAGGCCACTCGTCAATGTCACTGGCCGCTCCTTGTCACAGGTCCTCGCTGATGCTTGCCGAAAGCCGATGAAGCTGCGTTTCGGCCACTGAGTATAAAAGTACTATTTATATTATCGCTTGGCAATGCCCCACCGTTAAACCAGGCGAGAAAGTAATATCTATATGCTGAAGCTGGAGAATGGAGACAGCCATGAATGACCCACCTGCACTCGGCATAGCACTCATCGGCACCGAGTTCATGGGCCGCGCGCACTCTCACGCGTGGCGAAACGTCGGGGCCTTCTGGCCACAGCATCCCGTTTCCTTGAAAGTGCTCGTCGGGCAGCAACCAGCAAAGACGCGCACGGCCGCAGCAGATCTAGGCTGGGACGAGCACAGCACCGACTGGATGTCGGTCGTCACTCGACCTGACATCGACATCGTCGACATCTGTACGCCCGGACACCTTCACGCTGATATCGCGGTCGCTGCTCTTGAGGCAGGAAAGCACGTCATCACGGAAAAACCACTTGCTTCGACGCTTCACGACGCAGAGCGGATGTCGCACAGCGCGATGGCCGCACGCACTCACGGCACGCTATCCATGGTCGGTTTCAACTACCGACGTGTGCCCGCACTGGCGTTGGCGAAAGAGATCATCCAGTCCGGGCGAATCGGTGAGGTGAGACAGATGCGGGTGAGCTTCCTGCAGGATTGGCTCGCCGACGCTGCAACCCCAATGAGTTGGCGACTGCGAAAGGAGATTGCAGGCTCCGGCGTACTCGGCGACCTCGGCTCTCATCTGGTCGACCAAGTCCACTTTCTGCTCGGTGAAACCATCACCGAGGTCTCCGGTCAGATGCGGACGATGGTGACCGAACGACCTGGAGCCGAGGGAATCGAGCCCGTTACGGTCGACGACGCATTTTGGGCGACGGCGTTCACGTCATCGGGCGTGGCCGTCAGCCTTGAAGCATCCCGGATGGCAACCGGCCGAAAGGCCTCGCTGGAAGTGGAGATCTATGGTTCCACAGGCGGAATCAGATTCGATCTTCAGCGACTCAACGAGTTGTGGGTGCTCGAGCCGCTCGGCGACCCTCAAGATCATGGATACCGACAGCTGCTCGTCACCGAGCCCGAGCATCCGTATATGGCGAACTGGTGGCCGCCCGGTCACGTACTCGGCTGGGAGAATACGTTCACCAGCCAAGCTGCGGACTTCCTGCACGCGATCGCCACCGGCGAGGAACCTCGCCCATCCTTCGAAGACGCTCTCATGGTTGAGCGCGTACTGGCCACCATCCAACGAAGTGCTGACACGGGCGGCTCGCAACTGACCGTTCCCGCCAGCACCACGAAACCCGGCGAGGAGCCATGACCCACCGCTTCACACTCTTTACCGGTCAATGGACAGATCTACCGCTCGAGACGGTTGCGGAGACGGCTTCATCATTTGGTTACGACGGGCTGGAGATAGCCGTCGGCGGCGACCATCTCGACGTCACGCGCTGGGACGACGACGACTACATTCAGGAAAAGAAGGCGCTCCTCGAGCGACATGGGCTCGGTGTCTGGGCAATTTCCAACCACCTCACCGGTCAGGCTGTGTGCGATGATCCCATCGACTTCCGCCACCAGGCGATCCTCCCCACCCGCGTCTGGGGCGACGGGGACAGCGAAGGTGTTCGTCAGCGCGCCGCCGAGGATATGAAACTCACAGCACGACTCGCCCAGCGACTCGGAGTTGACACGGTTGTCGGCTTCACCGGGTCATCAATCTGGCGCTACATCGCGATGTTCCCACCGGTTGCAGAATCGGTGATCGAAGACGGCTACCGCGACTTTGCTGCGCGATGGAATCCAATCCTCGATGTCTTCGACGAGTGCGGGGTGCGCTTCGCCCTCGAAGTGCACCCGTCCGAAATCGCCTACGACTACTGGACCACGGTGAAAACGCTCGAGGCCATCGACCACAGGCCGGCATTCGGGTTGAACTGGGACCCGAGCCATATGCAATGGCAAAATGTGGATACTGTCTCCTTCATCACTGACTTCGCCGACCGCCTGTACCATGTGGATTGCAAAGACACGAAAGTGCGGCTGACGGGCCGAAACACAGTTCTCGGATCCCACTTGCCGTGGGGAGACCCCAGGCGAGGGTGGGACTTCGTCTCCGTGGGGCGCGGCGATGTGCCGTGGGAGTCGAGCCTGAGGGCACTGAGATCGATCGGGTACGACGGTCCGATCTCGGTGGAATGGGAAGACGCAGGAATGGATCGATTTGCCGGTGCGCGTGAGGCAATCGAGTTTCTTCGGGGGTTCAATCTGGAGTTGCCCCGGGAACGATTCGACGCCGCATTCGAGCGATCATGAGCACCATCTCCGATCACATTCTCGTCATTGGTGAGAGCCTCATTGATCGGGTCGCAAGCGGGGGCCCCGAGGTGGAGCACGTCGGTGGAAGCCCCGCGAATGTCGCGCACGGACTTGGCCGCCTTGGATACCCGGTGACCTTGCTAACCCAGTTCGGAGCTGACCGCCGAGGGCGAATGATTGAAGAGCATCTACGCGACAGTGTGGATATCGTCCAAGGGGGATACCCCGATACTCCGACCTCTAGCGCACTGGTCACCGTGGATGCCGATGGCATACCAAGCTACGTGTTCGATCTCACCTGGGATGTGTCCTTTCCTGACGCCATTTCTCCAGCTCTAGTGCATACCGGCTCTCTCGGCGCCTACCTTGAGCCGGGCTGCCACGAGGTAGTTCGAATCATCCGGAATCATGCACGCGATGCCACCATCACGCTTGATCCCAACTTGCGACCACACATCATGGAGCGTGACACCGCAGCATCGAGACTTGACGGATTCGTGCCCATGGCTGATGTCATCAAAGTGAGCTCCGAAGATTTGGCCTGGCTCCACCCTGGAACAAATCCGGAGGTGATCGTGCACCAATGGCTGTCAGCCGGCGTGAAGCTTGTCGTACTCACGCGTGGGGCGAAAGGTGCCGAAGCCTGGACGGCTGACGCTCATTCCGCAGTCCCGGCGAGTCGTGTTCAGGTTGTAGACACCGTGGGTGCGGGAGACGTGTTCATGGCAGGGCTTATCGACGCGCTGTGTACTCTCACTCCAACGGAACAAGGCCGGTTGGCCAACCCTGCCGATCTCGACCCAGATCAGCTTCACGTGGTGCTCTCACACGCTGCCCGCGCTGCCGGTATTGCTGTGACGCATGCCGGTGCTCACCCACCAACCCGCGATGAACTTGGGTGGATAGCGCAAGGCTGATCCCGCTCCTCCAGCGAGTATCTGTATCAGAGCGGACATCGTGAAGTTCCTCATCACGCGCAGTGGTTGACGAGAAGGGCCACCAAACTACGTCGGTATCCCACACGTTAGCCTTGGACAGTCACTTAGATCAGAGCGGCAACCCACCCACCGCATCCTGAAACCATTTCTGTAAGGAGCACCGTGACCAGCCACACCTCCCCCGCGAACATCGGCGTCGTCGGACTCGGCGTCATGGGCACCAACCTCGCCCGCAACCTCGCCAGTCGCGACGGCAACACGGTCGCCGTGTACAACCGCAGCCACGACCGCACCCTCGAGGTTCTCGCCGAGCACCCCGAAGCGGGCTTCGCCGGTGCCGAAACGTACGAGAAGTTCGCTGAGGTGCTTCTCAAGCCGCGCGCCGCGATCATCATGGTTCCCGCGGGTGCCGCCACCGACTCCGTCATCGACGCGCTCGTGAAAGTCTTCGAACCCGGCGACATCATTGTCGACGGCGGCAACGCCCTCTTCACCGACACCATCCGTCGCGAAGCGGCGGTGCGCGCCACGGGCATCAACTTCGTCGGCGCCGGAATCTCTGGCGGCGAAGAGGGCGCCCTGCTCGGCCCCTCGATCATGCCCGGCGGCTCGGCCGAGGCATGGGAGACGCTCGGCCCCATCCTGCGCTCCATCGCCGCCGTCGCCGACGACGGCGAGCCCTGCGTCACCCACGTGGGCACCGACGGCGCGGGCCACTTTGTGAAGATGATCCACAACGGCATCGAGTACGCCGACATGCAGCTCATCGCAGAAGGCTACGACCTCATCCGCCGTCTCACCGGCAAGAGCCCGGCCGAGATCGCCGACATCTTCGCCGAATGGAACCGCGGCGAACTCGAAAGCTACCTCATCGAGATCACCGCCGAAGTGCTCAGGCACACGGATGCCGCCACCGGCCAGCCCCTCGTCGACGTCATCCTCGATCAGGCCGGCGCGAAGGGCACCGGGGCGTGGACCGTGCAGTCCGCACTCGACCTCGGAGTGCCCGTCTCGGGCATCGCCGAAGCCGTCTTCGCCCGGTCGCTCTCGTCACGCCCCGCTCAGCGCGCCGCAGCAGCCGACCTGCCCGGCCCCGAGGAAGACATCGTCATCGAAGACGTCGACGGCTTCATCGACGACGTGCGGCAGGCGCTTTACGCCTCCAAGATCGTCGCCTACAGCCAAGGCTTCGACGCCATCGCCGCCGGCGCAGACGAGTACAACTGGAGCATCGACAAGGGTGCCATCGCCAAGATCTGGCGGGCTGGCTGCATCATCCGCGCCCAGTTCCTGAACCGCATCGCCGAGGCCTACGAAGCGGATGCCTCACTCGAGCTTCTTCTCGCAGCACCCTACTTTCGAGACGCCCTCACCCGCACCCAGGAGCCGTGGCGCCGTGTCGTCGCCATCGCCGCCGAGACCGGCGTGCCAGCGCCCGCGTTCTCCTCCTCCCTCGCCTACTACGACGGAGTGCGAGCCCCCCGACTCCCCGCCGCCCTCATCCAGGGGCAGCGCGACTTCTTCGGAGCCCACACCTACCGCCGGGTCGACCGCGACGGCGTGTTCCACACCGATTGGTCGGGTGACCGCGCCGAAGAGCGACTCAGCTGAGCCTCAGCGCCACCAGGTATCGGTCGGAGCGACCGGAAGGTGCCGCTTGTGCCGCGTCGCGAGGTACTTCGCCTCGAGGGCCTCGGCCACGGCATCCGGAACCTCACCGCCCTCGAGGTACGTGTCGATGTGCTCGTAGCTGAGCCCCAGGCTCGCCTCGTCGGTCTGGCCCGGAACATCATCCAGCAGGTCGGCGGTCGGCGCCTTGGTATACAGCCTCTCGGGCGCGCCGAGCTCGATGAGCAGTGCGCGACCCTGACGCTTCGTGAGACCGGAGAGGGGGAGGATGTCGGCCGCGCCATCCCCGAACTTGGTGAAGAACCCCGTCACCGCCTCCGCCGCGTGGTCGGTGCCGATCACCACGAGGCCGCGCTGCCCTGCGGCCGCGAACTGGGCGATCATGCGGGCGCGGGCCTTCACGTTGCCCTTCGTGAAGTCACTCATCGTGTCACCGACCGCGTCAGCATACTCGGCCTCGAACCCGTCGACCGCGCGCTCGATGTTGAACGTCACGGTGCGCTGCGGGCGAATGAACTCGAGTGCCAGCTGGGCGTCATCCTCGTCGTGCTGCACCCGGTACGGCAGGCGCATCGCCACGAACTCGGCCGCGACCCCCTCGGCTACGAGCTGCTCGACCGCAAGCTGACACAGCCGCCCGGCGAGGCTCGAATCCTGCCCACCGCTGATGCCCAGCACGAACCCGCGCGTGCCCGTCGCCTTCGCGTAGTCGACGAGGAACCGGATGCGTGCCTCCACCTCCGTGGCGGGGTCGATCGTCGCCGACACACCGAGTTCGCTGATGATCTGCCGCTGCAGGGGACGCATGACAGCAGGGTACCGTGTGTACGCCGCATCCCGGCCGTGCCGAAACGGCTGGTGCCTCGGTATCGTAGTGGAATGATCGACCGCATCAGGCTCGCCCAGCTGCACGAGCGCGA
>DAOMOV010000010.1:11412-22561 GCA_035444505.1 Terrimesophilobacter sp. | reverse complement strand
GGGCGCGATGAGCAAGCCTGAAACCTCAGCGACGACCGACACGGCATCGAGCGACCTAGCCTCGACCAAGACTGCGAAGCGCCGCGTCGACTCGTGGCCGACCGTGGTGCGGGTTCCCTGGCGCATGGCGAGTGAGTTCGTCGACCACGTTCTTCTCGACCCCTACCGAGACGGACGCCTCAAGGCGAAGGGCTGGCCGCGCGGGGTCACCACGATCGCCCTCATCGCGGTCGTCGCATGGGTGGTCGCGGTCGGCTTGATCCTGTTCTCGGGGCCTCTGCGCGAGGCGCTTCCCCTGTATGTGGCAACCGGCGGGGTGCCGTACTCGTTTCCGAGGCCGATCCTGTGGGTGTTCTTCGTGCTCCTCGTGCTCGCGGTGTCCCTGCTGCAGACGGCGGCCATTCATGTGACCGCGTGGCTGTCGGCGTTCGTGACGACGCTCACGGTGCTCATCGTGCTGTTTCTGGGCGTATCCGACATCGATCTGGAGACGGTGTCGGCGGGCCGCCTCGCGACGATCGTGACAAGCGCTCTGATCGTGGCATTCGTGGTGTGGCGTCGCCGTCGGCGGTTCGTGTGGTGGGAGTTCGCCGTCGTCTTCGCGATTCTGGGGATCGGTGTCGCGGTCGCCCTCGCGAGGTCGACCATGCGCGCCGCAGAACTCGGGGCGGATGCCGGCCCCCTCTCACTCTCGATCGTCATGTTCACGGTGGGGCAGCTCGCGGTGCCGTCGGCGATCGCCGCGGGCTCGGCGGTGGCGGAGCTCTCCACGAGTTCGGCGCTGCGTGCCGTCGGTGTCGTGCGCCGGCACCTTCCGGTTGCCGCGCTCGCGATCGGCTTGGGGCTTGTCGTGGTGTGGCGCGGTTGGATTGTCGTCGAGACGATGCGTGAGGGGGTGGGGGTGTCGCCGCTGCAGTTCGCCACCTCGGCGAGTCTCGTTCTCGTCATACTCGGCGTCACTCTTGCTCTGGCACGACTGCGGGGAACGGGGGTGAAGCATCCGCCTTCGGCGACGGAGCTGACCGACAAGCTCGGGTCGGTGGCGCAGCCGATCGGTGGGGGACTGGCGATCATCTTCGTGCCGTTCGTGATGGGTCTGCTGATCTTTCAGGTGCTGTTCGCCTATGGTGCGCAAGGCGACTGGCTCGTCTCGATGATGGGCGCGGTGCAGCTCCTCTCCCACACGGTCACGATCGGGCTGACCCGACTGGCCGTCGGGATCGTTCTGCTCGTGCTCGCCGTGCGGTGGGCGAAAGCCCGAAAGCGCGTGCTGCCGGAGCTTCTCGGATCGATCGGTGTCGTCGTGATCACTCTCGCCGTCGCGAGCGTGATCGGCGCGGGGAACTGGCTGTGGACAAGTGAAGCACTCACCGTCATCGCGAGCGCTGTGTGCGTCGCGCTCCTGATCTGGTACCTCGTGACCCGCACCCTCACCACGGCTCGAACGACCGGCCTCGCGGTCGCACTGCTGCTGACGGCCCTGTTTCAGGAGCGTGACTTCGTCTCCGACCCGCTCGCCGCACTGCTCGGCTTCACCGGGGTCGCCTTCGTGCTGTTCGGATATGTGTGGGGCTTTCTGACCTCGGGCAGCTACGCCAACAAGGGCTCAAGCGCCTACCCGAAGTCGAGTCGCATCCTGCTCTTCTTTGCGAGCACCCTCTTCGGCGTGACCGTGCTCGCCTACGCGGCCCTCGCCCGCAACCCCGACGCGGCCATCAACCTCGGCTCCTTCGCGGCCGTCGGTGACCAGGTCTTCGGCACGGCCATCCTCATCGGTGCTCTCGTCGCGGTCATCGCCGGCATCATCATCAATCGGGAACCCGACATCGACATCGAGACCGAACCGGCTTAGTGTGCAACGGTTAAGCGTGCGCGCTCCCGTTCTCGACTCCTCTGCCGACGCGGATGCCGTCTACGAAGCCTTCGTCGCGTGGGCGAGCGGGCGGGGGCTCACCCTCTACCCGGCACAGGATGAAGCGGTCATGGAGCTCGTCACCGGCTCGAACGTGATCCTCTCCACGCCGACGGGGTCGGGAAAGTCACTCGTGGCGGTCGCCGCTCACGTGCGCGCAGTCTCGGCGGGCAAGCGCAGCGTCTACACCGCCCCCATCAAGGCGCTCGTGAGCGAGAAGTTCTTCGCCCTCGTCGAGCAGTTCGGGCCCGAGAGTGTCGGAATGGTCACGGGGGACTCGAGCGTCAATCCCGACGCGCCCATCCTCTGCTGCACGGCAGAGATCCTCGCCAATCTGTCGCTGCGTCACGGCGAGGACACCCCACTCGATCTGGTCATCATGGACGAGTTCCACTACTACGCCGACCCCGAGCGGGGCTGGGCGTGGCAGGTGCCGCTCCTGCGGATGCCGCACGCCCAGTTCCTGCTCATGTCGGCCACGCTCGGCGACACCGAGTGGCTGGGCACAGACCTCACCGAGCGCACGGGCAGACCCACGGTGCCCGTCACCGGGGTCGTCAGGCCCGTACCGCTGCACTTCCGCTACGCGACGACGCCCGTGCACGAGACCCTGAACGAGCTGCTCGAGACGAACGAGGCACCGATCTACGTCGTGCACTTCTCCCAGCGCGACGCCATGGAGCGCGCTCAGTCGCTGACCAGCCTGCCCGCGATCAGCCGCGAGCGGCGCGACGAGATCGCCGAGCTCATCGGTGACTTCCGCTTCACCACGAAGTTCGGGCAGACCCTGTCGCGGCTCGTGCGCTCCGGGGTGGGGGTGCATCACGCGGGCATGCTGCCGAAATACCGTCGCCTCGTCGAGCAGCTCGCCCAGCGCGGCCTGCTGCGCGTCATCAGTGGCACCGACACGCTCGGCGTCGGCATCAACGTGCCCATTCGCACGGTGCTCCTCACCGGGCTCACCAAATACGACGGGGTGCGGATGCGCCAGCTCACCGCGCGAGAGTTCCACCAGGTCGCGGGTCGCGCCGGGCGGGCCGGGTTCGACGCCTCCGGCACGGTTGTGGCTCAGGCACCGGAGCACGACGTGGAGAATGCGCGGCGGGTCGCGAAAGCCGGGGACGACCCCAAGAAACTCGCGCGCGTGCAGCGCAAGAAGGCCCCCGAGGGCTTCGTGTCGTGGGGCGAGCCGAGCTTCGAACGACTCATCGCCGCCGAGCCGGAGCGGCTCGTCTCGCGCATGAGGGTGAGCCACTCGATGATTCTCAACGTCATCGCCCGGGGCAAGGAACCGTTCCGCGAACTCCGCGACCTGCTCGAGAACAACCACGAGCCTCGGGTGCGCCAGCGCGAGCTCATGCGGCAGGCGCTCGCCATGTTCCGCACCCTGCGCACCGCCGGCATCGTTGAGAACGTCGACGGAGACATCCGCCTCACCATCGACGTGCAGCCCAATTTTGCGCTCAACCAGCCGCTGTCGCCCTTCGCCCTCGCCGCGATCGACCTGCTCGACCCCGCTTCGCCCGACTACGCGCTCGACGCCGTCTCCGTGATCGAGGCCACGCTCGATGATCCGCGTCAGGTGCTTGCAGCGCAGCAGAAGCAGGCGCGCGGTGAAGCGATCGCCGCGATGAAAGCCGAGGGACTCGACTACGACGAGCGCATGGCTCTGCTCGACGACGTGACCCACCCTCGGCCGCTCGCCGAGCTGCTCGACGCCGCCTTCAGCACCTACCGTGCCTCGCAGCCGTGGGCGGGCGACTTCGAGCTGAGCCCCAAAGCCGTCGTGCGTGACCTCTACGAGCGCGTCATGACCTTCAACGAGTACGTCGGCCACTACGCCCTCGACCGTTCGGAGGGCTCACTGCTGCGCTATCTCACTGACGCGTTCCGGGCCATCCGCCAGACCATTCCCGATGCGGCGAAGACCGAGGAGCTGCGAGACATCGAGGAGTGGCTCGGCACTCTCGTGCAGCAGGTCGACTCGAGCCTTCTCGACGAGTGGAGCGAACTCGCCCACCCGAGCGAGCACGACGAGCACGCGATTGCCCCGCCGCCACCGCCGAGCGTGCTCAGCAACCCGCGCGCCTTCCGCATACTCGTGCGCAATGCGCTCTTTCGGCGCGTGCAGCTCGCGGCGCTCGACGACCACGTCGCACTCGGCGAACTCGACGCAGACAGCGGGTGGAACGCCGACCGCTGGGGCGAGGCGCTCGACGCCTACTATGCCGAGTACGACCACATCGGCACCGATGCGAACGCCCGAAGCGCCGAACTGCTCGTCATCGACGAGTCACCCGCGAGCGGTGACGACGCCCACTGGCTCGTGCGACAGGTTTTCGCAGACCCCGCGGGCGACCACGACTTCGGGATCAGCGCCATCGTCGACCTGCACGCGTCTGTCGCGCGCGGTGAGGCTGTCATTGTTGTGCGTTCGGTGGGTGCGCTCTAGCCCGCGCGGGTGTTGACTTATCGGATGACGAGCAACCAGCGCGTCGTGCTCTCGGTCGCGATCCTCGCCTCCTTCGTCGCATTCCTCGATGGAAGCGTCGTCACGGTGGCGCTCCCGGCGATCAGTGACGAGCTCGGCGGTGGGCTCACCACCCAGCAGTGGGTTGTCGACGCCTACCTCATCACGCTCGGTGCGCTCATCCTCGTCGCCGGCTCGCTCTCCGACCTGTTCGGCCGCGTGAGCATCATTCGGGTCGGGCTGTGGGGTTTCGGCATCACGAGCGTGCTGTGCGCGGCGGCACCCACCGACCTGGTTCTCATTCTCGCCCGCGGTGCGCAAGGCGTCGCGGGCGCTCTTCTCGTGCCGAGCTCGCTCGCGCTCATCATGTCGCACTTTCGCGGAGTCGAGCAGGGCAAGGCGATCGGACACTGGACCGCGTGGACAAGCGGTGCCTTCATCGCGGGCCCACTCATCGGCGGCCTGCTCGTCGACCTCGCGAGCTGGCGGCTCGTGTTCGCGATCAACGTGCTCCCCATTGCCGTGACACTGTGGCTGCTCGCGCGGGCCGAATCAAATGATGAACGCCTCCGGGGTGCAAAGGTCGATGTCGTGGGTGCCGTGCTCGCCACGGTCGGCATCGGCGCACCCGTCTTCGCCCTCATCGAGCAGGGGAACTTCGGCTGGTCGAGCCCCGCCATCATCACTCCCCTCGTCGTCGGGTTCGTGTGCTTCGTGGCCTTCCTGTGGTGGGAGACCCGTGCGTCACAACCGATGATGCCCCTTGCGCTCTTCACCAACCGCAATTTCGCGTGGGGCAATCTTTCGACCCTGTTCGTCTACGCCGCGCTGAGCATGAGCGGGTTCCTCATCACCGTCTACCTGCAGCAGGCCGCGGGTTTCCCGGCGACTCTCGCGGGGCTCGCCTCACTGCCGGTCACCGTGATACTCATGCTGCTCTCGAGCGTTTTCGGCACCCTCGCCGCCAGGCACGGGCCGCGACTCTTCATGACGGTCGGCCCGCTCATCGCCGCAGCGGCGCACGTTCTCATGCTCTCCGTCTCCGAGCACCTGAACTACTGGACGCAGCTGCTTCCCGGCATCCTGCTCTTCGGGCTGGGCCTCGCCATCACCGTTGCGCCCCTCACCTCAGCCATACTCGGTGCCATCGAGCCCGGTCAGGCGGGCATCGCCTCCGCCGTGAACAACGCGATAGCCCGCGTAGCTGGTCTGCTCGCCATTGCCGCGCTGGGAATCATTGTCGCTTCGAGCCTCGACCTCGAGGGACTGCACCGGGGGCTCATCGTTACCGCCGCGCTGTTGACCGTCGGCGGCCTGATCGCAGCCGTGGGCATCCGCAACCCCACGCGGCTCGAAGACTAGTCTGTGTCGTCGGCAGGTACGTCGAGTTCGGATGCCGCGAGTGCCGCGATCTCGTCGGCGACGCGCTCTGCGTCCTCACCCTCGACAGTGATGGTGAGCTCGTCTCCGTGGCTGAGGCCCATGGCGAGGAGCATGAGTACGCTTGCGGCGTCGGCGGCGGCTCCGGCGGGACCGGTGAAGGTCACGGAATGCCCGCTGTTCGCGGCTGCGGTCGAGAGGGTCGCGGCCGGTCGGGCGTGCAGCCCGACCGCCGAGCCGAACTGAACGGTTCGCGTTGCCTGAGTCACGGTTGCCCCTCTCGACTGGCTTTCCCCACAACTGTACCCTCAGGCTCTCTGTACCCTCAGGCTCTCTGTACCCTCAGGCTCTCTGCGCCCTCAGGTTCTCTGCGCCCGGGCTTGCACGGGCGGGGTACGCTCTCAACACGGCGAAGGGTGGTCTTTGTGCACACGGTGAACGGTATCGGCGTCGGTCGAGGGGTCGCTGTCGGGCCCGTGAAGCGGATGGCGGAGCCTCTCGCTGAGCCGACCGCCGCACCGCGCTCGACCGATGCGGATGCCGAGAGGTCGGCGGCGATTGCAGCGCTTGATGCGGTCGCGGCTGAATTGACCGCCCGGGGGGACGCGGCGGGTGGCACAGCGAAAGAGGTGCTCGCCGCTCAAGCGCTGATGGCCGCAGACCCCGCGATTGTCAAGGGTGTGTCCGCCCGTATCGATGGAGGAGTGACGGCGGAGCGCGCCGTGTTCGAGGCGTTCGGCGAGTTTCAGAAACTCCTGGAGGGCCTCGGCGGCTACCAGGCCGAGCGGGTGGCCGACCTCGCTGACGTCGCGCAGCGCACCATCGCTCACCTGCGCGGGGTGCCGATGCCGGGTGTTCCTGAGTCGGATACCCCGTTCGTGCTGATTGCTCGCGACCTCGCTCCGGCTGACACCGCCCTGCTTTCCGACTCGGTGCTGGCGCTTGTCACGGCGGAGGGGAGCCTCACGTCGCACACCGCGATTGTGGCTCGCGCACGTGGGATCCCTGCGATTGTCGGCGCCGCGGGTGTGTTGGAGATTCCGGCCGACACGGTTGTTGTGGTCGACGCGGCACAGGGAGTCGTCACGGTTGACCCGGATGTTGCGGCACTCGCCGGTGCCGAGGCGGCCGCCGATCGCGCACGTGCCATTGCCGCGGCTCCCGTGACTGCGGGAGCGCTCGCCGATGGCACACCGGTGCCGCTGCTGGCGAACCTCGGATCGGCGGAGGAGGCCGCGACCGCGGTGGAGCTCGGGGCTGAGGGGGTCGGGCTGTTCCGCACGGAGTTTCTGTTCCTTGACCGTGACTCCGCCCCGACCGTGCAGGAGCAGACCGAGGTGTACTCGCGGGTTCTTCAGGCTTTCGGGGGTCGCAAAGTGGTGGCTCGGGTCTTGGATGCCGGTGCCGACAAGCCGCTCGCGTTCCTTTCGCCCGGTGATGAGGAGAACCCCGCTCTCGGTGTGCGAGGGATTCGCGCGCTTCGGGCGAACGAGGCGGTGCTGCGGGATCAGTTGTCGGCGCTCGTGGCGGCGCAGGAGGCATCCGACGCGGAGCTGTGGGTGATGGCGCCCATGGTGTCCGACGCCGAGGAGGCCGACTACTTCGTCACACTCGCCAAGGCGTTCGGCGTCAAGGTCGCCGGTGTCATGGCGGAGGTGCCCTCCATCGCACTCCTCGCCCCGGAGGTCGCCCGGGTGAGTGATTTCGTCAGTATCGGTACGAACGACCTCACCCAGTACACGCTCGCGGCAGACCGGTTGCTGGGCTCAGTGTCGCACTTTCAGGACCCGTGGCATCCAGCGGTGCTTCGCCTCATCAAGCTCATCGGCGATGCGGGCCGTGACGCGGCCAAACCCGTTGGTGTGTGTGGTGAGGCGGCGGCTGACCCATTGCTTGCGGTCGTGCTCGTGGGCCTCGGGGTGTCGACCCTGTCGATGACGCCCGCAGCGCTTGCCGACGTGCGGGCATCGCTGCTCGAGCACACGCTGACGGAGGCTCACGGGCTCGCAGCGGCGGCTCTCGCGCAATCAAGTGCGGGTGAGGCGCGGGAGGCGGTGCGGGAGCTGATCGCGGCGCGCTAGGCGATGAGCACGAGCTTGCCGATGTGGCTGGAGGCTTCCATGACGGCGTGCGCTGTGGCGACATCGGTGAGGGCGAAGCGCTCGTCGACGACGGGGCGGATGCGCGCTGTTGCGACGAGCGGCCACGCATGGTCGCGCACCTGGGCGATGATGTCGGTCTTCTCTGCGTCGCTGCGGGCACGCAGGAGTGCGCCGTGCACGCTGCCCCAGCGCGCCATGAGTCGGCTGAGGTCGAGCGTGCCGTGGCGCTCGCCGCCTTGCGTTCCGATGAAGACGATGCGCCCGTGTGGTGCGAGGCAGGCGAGATCGCGTTCGAGGTACTCGCCGCCGATGGCGTCGAGGATGACGTCGGCACCGCGCCCGTCGGTGGCGCGGTTGATCTCGGTGACGAAGTCTTGGGTGGGGTAGTCGATGAGGATGTCGGCGCCGAGTTCGCGGCAGGCGTCGAGTTTGCGCTGACTGCTCGCGGTGACGGCGACGCGGGCGCCCAGTTCGCGGGCGACCTGAATGGCCATGGTGCCGATTCCGCTGGAGCCTCCGTGCACGAGGAGGGTCTCTCCCGCGGCAAGGCGAGCGGTCATGACGAGGTTGGACCACACGGTTGCGAGTGCTTCGGGCAGCGCGGCGGCGTCGATGAGGTCGACGTTCTCGGGCACGGGGAGCACGTGGGTTGCGACCGCGATCGCTTTCGTGGCGTAGCCGCCTCCGCCGAGGAGGGCGCACACGCGGTCGCCGATGCTGAGGCCCGTGACGCCGTCGCCGAGTGCTTCGATGGTGCCCGACACTTCGAGCCCGGGCCACTGAGGCGCTCCCGTGGGGGAGGAGTAGTGCCCCTTGCGCTGGTAGATGTCGGCTCGGTTGACTCCGGCGGCGGCCACGGCAATGAGCACTTCACCGGGTCCGGGGGTGGGATCAGCGAGCTCCTGCTCTTCGAAGTGTTCGCTGGAGGCAGCAGGTGTCACTGTCATTACGCGCATGGCTATACGCTAGCCAACCCGGTGCGGGTTCAGGTCAGCGCTCCCGTCGACGCCCGAGTCGGCGGAGGAGACCGAGTTCGGCGAATTGTTCGGCGAGTCCTGCCCCGTTGGGCGCGAATGCCCAGGCTTCGGGCAGCTCCGCGTGGTCGTCGGTGCTCTTGCGGCCACCGGCGAGCACGGCTTCACCACCGGTGAGTTGGCGGATGCCGATCGCTGCAACGCGGCCCGGGTGGCGCGCGGCGAATTCTGCGTAGATCTTTTCGTCGTGCTGGCCGTCGTCGCCGAGTAGCAGCCATTTGAGGTGGGGGAAGTCGTCTGCGAGCCGGTCGAGGTTGGCTTCTTTGTGCTCGCGGCCGTTGCGGAACCAGCGGTCGTGAGTAGGCCCCCAGTCGGTGAGCAGGAGTGGTCCGGGCGGGTAGAGGTGACGGGTGAGGAATCGTTCGAGGGTGGGGGCGACGTTCCAGGCTCCCGTGGAGAGGTAGATGACGGGCGCCCCTTCGTGTTCGCGGGAGAGCCGGTCGAGCAGCACGGACATTCCTGGCACGGGGGTGCGCGCGTGTTCGTCGAGTACGAAGGTGTTCCACGCGGCGAGGAGGGGGCGGGGGAGCGCGGTGACCATGACGGTGTCGTCGATGTCGCTCACGATGCCGATGCGCGCGCTGGGGTCGACGATGAAGACGTGAGCGGTGCTGGGTTCGGAGCCGTTGACGGTGAGGGTGATGGTGTGCCAGCCGGGCGTGAAGGATGTCGGCAGTGTGGTGTCGATGACGCCGCCTCGATCGGTCGTGACGGTGAATGGTTCGCCGTTGATGGTGACTGTGGTGGCGGCGCCGCCGACGGAGATGCTCATGAAGCTGCGCCATCCGCGGATCTTGCGGTAGCGCGCATCCGCACCGGTTCGACCCGCTGGCACGGGTTTGGCGAGAACGACGCGGCCGAGTACTCGAGTCCACGCGGGGGTGCCGTAGCCCGTGTAGGGGATGACGACGGGAGTGCGGCCGCGTTTGACGGCGCGACGGTAGCGGTGGGCGTGCAACCAGTCTTCAAGTCGTCGGCCGAGCCCTTGGGGCCCTTCGGGCTCGCTCGTGCCGTCGACGCTGCCGTGTGTGTCCTGGCGCACCGGTTCAGTCTCGCATGCTTCTCTGGGCAAGCTGAGATCGGCAGGTGTTTACAATCAATCGCTAGTCTGTGAGCATTGTTCCTGTGAAAACTCCGTCAATTTCGTCAACGGGCAAGAAATGGGGCGCGCCCCCGCGCGGGGGCGCGCTAGGCTTTCTGCAAGCTTTTACCACGATGAAAAAAGCACTAATCGACTAGTTCGCCACATCCCACAGAATTGGAGTCACCGTGCTCAAGGCAAATGCTCTTCTCCGCAACGAGCCCGTTCAGGCGAGGAGCACTGCGCGACTGACAGCGCTGCTCGACGCTGCTGCGAGTTCTATCGATACGCACGGTTACGAGCGCCTCACCACGGCGATGGTCGCAGAGAAGGCGGGTGCCTCGATCGGCACGGTCTACCGCTACTTCCCTGATCGGATCGCCGTGCTCAAGGCCGTCGGGCTGCGCGCCATCGACCGATTCACCGAGAATGCGAAGACGGCGCTGTCGCGCACGTCGACGGATGACGGGAAGGCTGGTTTCGACGCCCTCTTGGACGAGTACGAGAAGTCGTTCCGCAGCGAGCCCGCGTTCGCGGCGATGCGGTTCGGCGATGTGCTCGACTTGCGGCCTCGTGAGGACAACGCGACGGGTCTGGCGACCGTGATCGAGTCCTTCGCCGACACCTTCTCTGCCAGATTCAGTGTGCCCCGCAGCGGGCTCGTGGAGAAGCTCGAGATGGCGTTGACAATCGCGGATGCGCTCTACGCGCGCGCGTTCCGGTTCAACGCCAAGGGCGATTCGGCGATCATTGCGCAAGCGCGCGAGGCCGCCCACCGCTCCATCGGTGCAGCACTGTAACGGTCGCTCGCGGTAGAGTCCGCCTATGATCGAGTTCCGTTCAGTCTCGAAGTCATTCGAGGATGGAACGGAAGCAGTCTCGGACTTCAGTCTCCAGATTCCTGCCCGTCGCATCACCGTGCTCGTCGGAACCTCCGGCAGCGGCAAGACGACGCTGTTGCAGATGATCAACCGCATGGTCGAACCCACCTCGGGGTCGGTCGAGATCGATGGCGAGAACGTTTCGTCGATCCCC
Organism: Terrimesophilobacter sp.; assembly: GCA_035444505.1. Classification (GTDB taxonomy): domain Bacteria; phylum Actinomycetota; class Actinomycetes; order Actinomycetales; family Microbacteriaceae; genus Terrimesophilobacter. The sequence goes on along the minus strand of DAOMOV010000010.1, from coordinate 11,547 downwards.
GCTGTACCGTTGCGGCGCCGCATCGGCTACGTCATCCAGGACTCGGGGCTCCTGCCTCACCGCACGATCATCGACAACGTGGCGACCGTGCTCTACCTTGAGCGTGTGCCGCGCCGCGAGGCGCACGAGCGCGCA
>DAOMOV010000010.1:0-11402 GCA_035444505.1 Terrimesophilobacter sp. | reverse complement strand
GCTCGACCTCGTGGGGCTGGACCGCTCCATCGCCGACCGCTACCCGAGTCAGCTTTCGGGCGGTCAGCAGCAGCGCGTCGGGGTGGCGCGAGCACTCGCGGTGAACCCGAATATTCTGCTCATGGACGAACCGTTCGGCGCTGTCGACCCGATCGTGCGAAGCGAACTGCAGCGCGAGCTTCTGCGGCTGCAGAGTGAACTGGCGAAGACGATCGTGTTCGTGACGCACGACATCGATGAGGCGTTCCTGCTCGGAGACCGCATCGTCATTCTTGGCGAGGGTGCGCAGATCGCGCAGCACGGAACACCGGAGGAGCTCATCGCCTCACCCGCCAGCGATTTCGTCGCAAGCTTCATTGGTGCGGACCGCGGGCGTCGAGCGCTGACGAGCCGCATCATCGACGGAGAGACGGTGCTCTTTGACGGGGCGGGCAGGCCAGCGGGCGTGCTTCGGGATGACGATTCCGTGGAGAGTCAGACGGCGCGAGGTGTGCCGGGCGCGTGAATTGGCTGCTCAATAATCTGTCGCTCGTGTTCGAGCTCTCGCTCGAGCACTTGCGACTGGCGATTGCGCCGATTGTGCTGGGCTTTGCGCTGGCCGTACCGCTCGGTTGGAGTGCCTGGCGTTTTCGGCTCTCGCGCGGCATCCTCCTCGCCATCATCGGTCTGCTGTACACGATTCCTTCCCTCGCGCTGTTCGTGCTGCTGCCGCCTCTGCTCGGCATCAGTTTCTTGAGCGAACTGAACGTGACCATCGCCCTCACGGTGTATGCGATCGCTCTCATGACACGGTCGGTGACAGACGGGCTCGCGGCGGTGGGGCCGGAGGTGCGTGAGTCGGCGACGGCGATGGGGCACTCCGGATGGGGTCGATTCTGGAGGGTCGAGTTCCCGCTCGCCGGTCCCGTGATGCTTGCGGGACTCCGCGTTGTTGCGGTGAGCACGGTGAGTCTCGTCACGGTCGGTGTCTTCGTGGGCGTGCAGAGCCTCGGGTTCTTTTTCACCGACGGTCTGCAGCGCGGGATCGTCGGGGAGATCGTGACGGGCATCGTCATGACCGTTGTCATCGCTCTCATTCTTGACGTGCTGCTCGTGCTGGTCGGTCGCGCCCTCATGCCCTGGGAGAGGCTCTCCGCTCCATCCAGGGTCGTGCGGAGTCTTCAGGGAGCGAGGGCGGTGTCGTGAACCTTTTCAGTGACGCCCTCGAGTGGCTGTTCTCTCCCGAGCGGCTCGTAGGCTCCAATGCGATTCCCCTGCGGGTGCTGGAGCACTTCGGCTACACGATGGTGTCGCTCGTCGTGTCAGCGATCATCGCGATTCCGCTCGGTCTTGCCATCGGCCACTTTCGACGCGGACGGGAACTCTCCGTGGCCCTGTCGGGCGCGGCTCGCGCCCTGCCCTCGCTCGGGCTCTTGACACTGCTTGCGCTGCTCATGGGTCTTGGAGCTGCCCCTATCGCCGCGGTCATCGTCTTCGTTGTGCTCGGTACACCCTCGGTGCTCGCCGGTGCCTACTCCGGTATCGAGTCCGTCGACCCCTCGACCGTGGCGGCGGCGAGGGCGATGGGAATGACCGAGTGGCAAGTGCTGTGGAAAGTGGAGGTTCCGCTCGGGCTGCCACTGCTCGTGGGCGGCTTGCGCAGCGCGGCCCTGCAGATCGTCGCGACCGCCACTCTCGCCGCCTACATCGGCCTCGGGGGCCTGGGGAGTTACATTTTCGCGGCGATTCCGCTTCGACGCTTCGTCGTCATGCTGGGGGGTGCAATCCTGATTGTGGTGCTCGCAATTGTGCTTGACATTCTGTTTGCCGCTGCGGGGCGCACGGTCACCCCACGCGGGGTGCGGGCGAGACGCAGACGTGCCGAGCGTTCGCCGAGCCTGAGAACGCGTTCAGTCGCAAAGCTCACAATGTAACCCGGCACCAACGTGCAAAGGAGATACGCAATGTCCCGAATTCCTCGTTCTTCCCGGTTGGGTCTTGGTGCGCTCGCACTCGCGGCCGCTATCGTCGTCAGTGGGTGCGGCACGACCGACCCCTTGGCTCCGCCCAGCGAGCCGAGTGCCGACAGTTCCATCGTCGTCGGTTCTCAGGCGTATTACTCGAACGACATCATCGCTGAGCTGTACGCCCAGGTGCTGGAAGACGCGGGCTACACGGTGGAGCGCCGATTCCAGATCGGCCAGCGAGACGCATACATTCCGGCGCTGGAGAGCGGCGAGGTGAACGTGTTCCCCGAGTACACGGGAAACCTGCTGCAGTACTTCAACCCGGATGCGACATCGACGGATGCTGCCTCCGTCTACTCGGAGCTGACGGATGCCCTGCCCGACAGCCTTGTCGCGCTTGACTACGCCGACGCTGAGGACAGGGACTCCTACAACGTCACCCAGGAGTTCTCGGACCAGTACGGTGTCACGAGCCTCGCCGACCTCGCGAGTGTGCCTGTGACGATCACTGTCGGCGGCAACCCGGAGCTAGCCGAGCGCCCGTACGGCCCCAAGGGTCTGCTCGAGTTCTACGGTGTCGAGGTCGAGTTCGTGGCGATCGGTGACAGTGCGGGTCCGCTGACCAAGGCGGCCATCACCGACGGCACCATCACCATGGGCGACCTGTACTCGGCCGACCCCGATATCGCCGCGAGCGGCTTCGTCACCCTCGACGATCCGCAGGGAATGTTCCTCGCCCAGAACGTTGTGCCCATTGTGAGCGCCGACCTCGCGAACGAGCTCGCCTCCCTGCTGGGCGCGGTGAGTGCCCAGCTCACGACTGACGAACTCGTGGGGCTCAACCTGCGCAGCACGGCCGAGCAGCTCTCGCCCAGTGTCATAGCGAAGGACTGGCTCACCGAGAAGGGACTGCTCGGCTAAGCATCCGCCAGTCTGCGCATCGCCGTGTGGCTCATACCGCGTCGCCGACGTTCTCCAGCGTGTTCGCATCGCCGTCACCGGGGCGCTCCATGTGCCGCGCTTGAGAGCGGTGGAGCACGAACTTGAAGACGACAACAGCGAGGACGAACAGCACGATGATGCCGACGAAGACGTAGCCAGCCCAGCTCAGGCGCTCCTGCAGCTCCCGGTACGAGCCCGCTGCCGCCCAGCCGACGCTCGCGTAGGCAACGGCCCAGATGGTGCAGGCGGGGGTCGTCCAGCGCATGAACTTGCGGTAGCTCATGTTGCTCATTCCCACCGTCAAGGGGATGAGCGAGTGGAACACGGGCAGGAACCGTGAGACGAAAACGGCGATGCCGCCGCGTCGGTCCAGGTAGTTCTCGGCTCGTCGCCAGTTGTCTCGCCCCACCCAGTCGCCGACGCGACTCGCCCTGATCTTGGGGCCGAAGAAGCGCCCGAGACCGAATCCGATGCTCTCACCGCCGAGGGCGCCGAGTATGACGATGAGGATGAGGGCCACGTATTCAACCCAGTTGCTGATGCCGACACTGGCGATGACGACGACGGTGTCGCCCGGAATGAGAAGGCCGATGAGAACTGAGGTCTCCAGCAGAATCGCGATGCCGGCGAACAGGGTGCGCAGCACGGGATCGACTCCCGACACGGTGTCGAGAATCCAGTTGAGAATGTCGTTCACTGAGGCCTTAGCTGGGTCGGGGAATCGGTTTGCGCAAGGCGTCGAGCCTATCGCGCCACAGCCTTAAGCGACCCGGAAGCTCTGCCGTTTCTGGTCCATCGACCCAGCCGGTGACGATGCGGATGCCATGAAGCGCCCCGAGGGCCCACACCTCTCGTCCGTCGAGGTCGGCAGGCCTGACCCGCTGCGTCGTGACGGTGACCCCGAGGGCGAGGGCGAGGGCGAGCAGGCTGCGCTCGGTGACGCTCGGGATGCGGGGGAACTCCTCGTCGACGACGCACAGCTCGTCGCCGACCCACCACACGATGCTGGAGGTCGCTCCTTCGACGAGGTAGCCCTCCGGTGAGAGAATGACGGCGTCATCGGCCCCCCGCTCCTGCACGGCGGTGCGCACTGCGAGGAGAGCCCGCAAGTCGGGGCCTTTGACGCGGGGCTCGCGGCGCGGATCGTCGCCCTCGTGTGTTGCGAGGGTCACCGACCGAGTGCGCTGTGGTGCTTCGCGATGAAGAAATCGCAGTTGGATGCCACCGCGCCTCGACACCAGCTCGACGCGGGGAAACCAGGCGCCCTCCTGCGGGATCGCCCCGACGACGGCGTCGCAGAAGGCTGCCGCATCGAATTCGTCGAAGCCGCGCGAGAGCACCGTGTCGGTGAACCGCGCCCTGTGAAGGTCCAGCGCGAGCGCCTTGCCGTCGTGCACGCGCCACGAGTCGGCCGCTTCGAGTGTCTCCTCGGTGGGGTCGCAGTAGTCGAGGGGTTCGAGAGCGCTGCCCGTCCACTGAAAGAGTGCCGCGGTGCTCATAGGGTTACATTATGCGCCGCAGGGTTCTCGTGCACAGGGTCGAAAACTGGGTTGACCCCGCCGCCGTTTTCACCGAGCTTGTTGCCGATGCCTCGGGAGGGTTCTGGCTCGACTCCGGGATCGACTCGGCCACGGGTGTGAGCTACCTCGGCACAAGCGAACGGTGGGTCACCGCGTCGATCGAGCACGGAACGGTCACCGAGCACCCGAGCGGCACCACGACCCTCGGCACCATTTTCGACACCGTGTCCGCCTCACTCTCCGAGCCCCTCGATGTCGAACCCGACGGTGCCGATGACCTGACCGGGGCGTTCCATCTTGGCTGGGTCGGCTGGTTCGGCTACGAGCTGCACCAGCAGACCATGGCGACCGGGCTCGGGCAGCGGTCGAAGCATCCGGATGCCGCGCTCGCCTGGGTCGATCGGGTGATCGTCTTCGACCACGCGGCCCGCGCCATTCGGCTGCTGGCTCTCGGTTCGGCGTGGGAGGGGGACATCGCAGTGTGGCGGGATGATACGCTCGCCGCGCTCGAGCGGCTGCCTGCGCGGCTGCCTGCGCGGCGAAGCAGTGACGACGCGAAACCGCAGGGGACGCGCACGGCGCTGTGGGCTGACACTGACGCCGAGTACCTGTCGAAGATCCGCGCCTGCCAGGAGGCGATTCGCGACGGCGACGCCTACCAGCTGTGCCTCACGACGCGGTGCAGCATCGAGGGGGAGTTCGACGCGGCATCCGTGTACCTCGACCTGCGCGAGTCGAGCCCCACCCACCACGGGGCGTACCTGCGCATCGGTGAGGTGTGCCTGCTGAGCGCCTCCCCGGAGCAGTTCCTGTCGATCTCGCCCGGGCGAGTCATCGAGTCGAAGCCGATCAAGGGCACCCGACCACGCGGCCGCACGACCGCGGAGGATGAGGCGCTGCACGAAGAGCTGCTCGCAAGTGACAAGGAGCGCGCCGAGAACCTCATGATCGTCGACCTCATGCGCAACGACCTCGGCCGGGTGTGCGAGGTCGGGTCCGTGTCGGTGCCGAGCCTGCTCGCGGTGGAGAGCTACGCGCACGTGCACCAGCTCGTGAGCACGGTGCGCGGAGAGCTGCGTACCGACGTGACGGTCATGGATGCCGTCGCCTCGTGCTTTCCCGCTGGCTCGATGACGGGTGCGCCGAAGCACTCCGCGGTCACCATCCTGGACTCGCTCGAGCAGCGACCGCGCGGCATCTACTCGGGCGCCTTCGGGTACGTTTCACTCGACGGGCGCGTGGACCTGGCCATGGTCATCCGCTCCATCGTCATCGATGCGGATGGCGCGACGATCGGGGCGGGCGGGGGCATCACCGCGCTCTCGGTACCCGAGGAGGAGCTCGCGGAAGCGAAGCTGAAAGCGGCCGCACTGCTGGCGGTACTGCAGATTCCGCTGGTCGAGTAACCGCCCGGCGAAGCCGAGCGGTGTATCGAGACCGACTCGCAGAGTCGAGGGTCTCGATACGCGCTTCCCGCTGCTCGACAGCCGAGCCCTTGAAGGTTCGGTAATCTTGAGCATCGGGCGTCGTCAGCCCGGGAGGTCAGGAGGCGATTTTGTCGGGGCACGACGCGGACGAGCAGGGCTACGATTTCACGCGGATTCAAGCGAAGTGGCTTGCCGTCTGGGACAAGCTCGAGCCTTTCGCCGTGCGCGACACCGATGACTCGCGGCCGCGCAAGTACATCCTCGACATGTTCCCGTACCCCTCGGGAGACCTGCACATGGGCCACGCCGAGGCGTATGCGCTGGGCGATGTCATCGCCCGCTACTGGCGGCAGCAGGGGTTCCAGGTGCTGCACCCCATCGGCTGGGACTCGTTCGGTCTGCCCGCGGAGAATGCCGCGATCAAGCGCGGCCTCGACCCGAAGAAGTGGACCTACGAGAACATCGAGCAGCAGAAGAAGTCGATGAAGCTGTACGCAGCATCCTTCGACTGGGATCGCGTGCTGCACACGAGCGACCCCGGCTACTACAAGTGGAACCAGTGGCTGTTCCTCAAGATGTACGAGCGCGGCCTCGCCTACCGCAAGGCGTCGTGGGTGAACTGGTGCCCGAACGACCAGACGGTGCTCGCGAACGAGCAGGTCGAAGATGGTCGCTGTGAGCGCTGCGGCGCGTTCGCGGTGAAGAAGAAGCTCACCCAGTGGTACTTCAAGATCACCGACTACGCCGACCGCCTGCTCGACGACCTGGCCCAGTTGGAGGGCACCTGGCCGTCGAAGGTCATCTCGATGCAGCGCAACTGGATCGGCCGCTCCACCGGCGCCGATGTCGACTTCGTCATCGAGGGTCGCGACGAGCCGCTCACGGTGTTCACGACCAGGCCCGACACCCTGTTCGGTGCGACGTTCATGGTCGTCGCCCCCGACTCCGACCTGGCGACGGAACTCATCGACGGGTCCACCCCTGAGGTGCAGGCACAGTTCGCCGAGTATCTCGCGGCGGTGCAGAAGTCGACCTAGATCGAGCGGCAGGACGCGGGCCGCGAGAAGACCGGCGTCTTCCTCGATCGGTGGGCCATCAACCCGGTCAACAACGAGCGGGTGCCGATCTGGGCCGCCGACTACGTGCTCGCCGACTACGGGCACGGGGCGATCATGGCGGTCCCCGCGCACGACCAGAGGGACCTCGACTTCGCCTTGAAGTTCGACCTGCCGGTGCGGGTCGTCGTGGACACGAACGCGCCGGTGACGGGGGCGATCCCCGTTGTCGACCCCGACGCATCCGTCGAGGTGCCCGTACTGGACCCCGTCGCGACCGGTGAGGCGCTCGCGGGCGACGGCCGCATGATCAACTCCGGCCCGCTCGACGGGCTGAGCAAGTCGCACGCGATCGAGCGGATGACCCAGATTCTTGAGGCCGACGGCAAGGGTCGCGCGGCACGCAACTTCCGCATCCGGGACTGGCTGATCTCGCGGCAGCGCTTCTGGGGAACGCCGATTCCGATCATCCACGCGGAAGATGGCGAACTCGTGCCGGTGCCGGAGAATCAGCTGCCGATCGTGCTGCCTGAGACGGCGGGACTCGACCTCACCCCGAAGGGATCATCCCCGCTGGGAGCGGCGACCGAGTGGGTGAACACGACAAACCCGGTCGACGGCAGCCCGGCGAAGCGCGACCCCGACACGATGGACACCTTCGTTGACAGCTCGTGGTACTTCCTGCGGTTCCTGAACCCGAACGACGACAGTCGAGCGTTCGACCCGGCGGAGGCGGAGAAGTGGGCACCGGTCGACCAGTACGTCGGCGGGGTGACGCACGCGATTCTGCACCTGCTGTACGCACGGTTCATCACGAAGGTGCTCTACGACATGGGCTACGTGACGTTCACCGAGCCGTTCAGCGCACTGCTCAACCAGGGCATGGTGCTCATGGACGGTTCGGCGATGAGCAAGTCGAAGGGCAACCTGGTGCGCTTGAGCGACCAGCTCGAGGAGCACGGGGTGGATGCGGTGCGCTTGACGATGTCTTTTGCGGGCCCGCCGGAGGACGACATCGACTGGAAGGACGTGTCACCGCACGGTTCGGCGAAGTTCCTCGCGCGCGCCTGGCGGCTGGCTCAGGATGTCACGAGCGAGCCGGGCGTGGACTGGTCGAAGGGTGACCGGAGTCTGCGCCGCGAGACGCACCGGTTCTGGGCCGAGGCGCCCGGCCTGGTGGAGTCGTTCAAGTTCAATGTTGCGGTTGCGCGGATCATGGAGCTGGTGAACGCGACCCGCAAGGCGATCGACTCGGGACCCGGTGGCGGGGACCCCGCGGTTCGTGAGGCGGTGGAGGCGGTCGCGCTGGGTCTCAGCCTCTTCTCCCCATACACGGCGGAGGACATGTGGGCCACGCTCGGCTACGAACCCTCGGTGGCGCTGCACGGCTGGCGCAAGGCTGACCCGACGCTGCTGGTGGCCGAGTCGGTCGTGTGTGTGGTGCAGGTCGACGGCAAGATTCGCGACAGGTTCGAGGTGAGCCCTTCTGCGACGGAGGCCGAACTCGAGGCGCTCGCCCTCGGTTCGGCGAACGTCACGCGCGCGATCGGTGACCGCGAGATCGTGCGCACCATCGTGCGTGCCCCGAAGATCGTGAGCATCGCGACGAAGCGCGCGCTTCGGCATTGAGCGAGGGCCATTTCTGGCCCTCGCCGCCGGCGCCAGCGCCGACGGCCGTCTCGGCCGTCGGGCGAAGCGATCGTCTCGAAACCACCCCCACCCCTAAGCGTCGGAGATAGCGTCGAGCAGGTTGCGGAGAGTCTCGGCGTCGATTTGACCGGGTGCGGATGCCTGCCCCACGGTGGCGAAGCTGGCGACGGATCCGTAGGTGGTTGCGGCGATGCGGCTGACGACCCCTAAGGGCCCCATGGCGATGCTGATGAGGGCCTGATCGGGGTGGGTGTCGCGCACGTCGAGGGTGGTTTCCAGCATCCGCAGCACGTCTCGGGCGTCAGCGGGCATGACGGCGACCTTGACGACATCGGGGGCGACGGAGCACATGGCCTCGAAGAGTTCGCGCAGTTCTGCCGGGGGTGGGGTGGCGGCGAAGTCGTGGGCGGAGAGCACGATGCCGACACCGGCGGTGTGGGCGGCGTCGACGAGGGCGGCGACGGTGTGCGGCTCGCGGCGGAACTCGACGTCGACGTAGGCGATGGCACCAGAGCGGATGCCGGTGAGCACGAGTTCGGCGTAGGTCTCGTCGTCGATGTCGGCGGATCCGCCTTCGGTGCGGGTGCGCACGGTGAGGAGCAGGGGCACTTCGAGGGTGTCACCCAGGGCGCGCACGGTGGTGGTGAGCGTGACTGGGGTGAGGTCGTCGAGCCCGTCGGCGCGCCACTCGACGAGGTCGGCGGGGCTCCCGATCGTCGCGGCCGCGGCGTCGAGCGCTGCTTCGGAAGTCTCACCGGTGATGGGCACGATGATCGCGGGTCGGCCCAGCTGCCCGGCCCGCAATGCGAGGGGTCGTGCATCGTGTGCTGACATCGGCGCCTCCTCTCCCGAGTTGTCATGCTACTGGAGGGCTGCGTCTACTCCTCCACCGGGAGGTGTGAGCGTTAGTTGTGCGCCGCTGGCCCCTGCCGAGGTGGGTGCGTGTCCGTGGGCGCCGTAGTGTCGCGGCATGCCCGCCGACCCGCTCGCAGCCAGCCGAACTCACCGCGTGCGGGTCGGTGTCGGCGCGGCGGTCGTGCTCCTGCTCGTCGGACTCGGTATCGCCGTACTCGCCTCGGCGCTGTCGGCCGCGGGTGGAACGCGCACCGTCATCGAGGCTCCCGGTGGTGTTGTCGATGGCGTCGTGGCTGAGGGCGAGCTGGTGGTCGGGGAGCCTGAACGGGTCACGATCTTCGTGCACATCCTCAGCGAGGTGCGCCAGCCCGGTCTGGTGCAGTTGCGCGAGGGTGACCGCGTTATCGACGCTGTTGCCGCCGCGGGCGGGTACACGGATGCCGCCGACCGCGCCTTCCTCAACCTCGCCCGTGTCGTCAGCGACGGCGAGCAGCTCGTCGTGTACGCCGAGGGCGAGGCGCCCGAGCAGGTCGGCGGAACGGCTGGCACCAATGGCGGGGTCGTGACGGGAAAGGTCAATCTCAACACCGCCGACGGCCCAACACTCGAAACCCTGCCGCGGGTCGGGCCAGCACTCGCCGCGCGCATCATTCAGTGGCGCGAGACCAACGGCAGGTTCCGAACCATCGAAGACCTCATGAGCGTCTCCGGCATCGGCGAGAAGACCTTCGCAGGCCTGCGCGACCTCGTCACCGTCTGATGGCTCGTCCCGCCGAAACACCGCTCCGGAGGCCGCCAGCGGTGAGCGCATGGCCTGCCATCGACGGTCGCCTTGCCGTGCCCGTCGCGTTCGCGTGGGCGGTGCTCGCCGTGAGCGTCACCTTCCCGCACGCGCTCACCGTCCTCGCGGTCAGCTCCTGGGTGCTCGCTGGTGCGGGTGCCACCCTCGCCGTCGCCGTGACGCGGTGGCGACGCCTCGTGACCGCGGCATCCGTCGCCTGCGCCATCGCTGCGCTTCTGCTCACCTCGGCCGCTGCGCAGAGCCCGCAGCGCAGCCCGGTCATGCTGCAGGAAGCGGCCGAGGCGGGTCGCCACGTGCGCGTCGAACTCGTGCTCGATGAGGCGACGGATGCGGACAGCGAGCGGGTGCGCGGCACGATCGTCTCCGCGACCGTGGCGGACGCGCGCCTCGAACGAATCGAGGTACCCGTTGCCGTCTTCGACTTCTCGACGCACGGCGGGTGCTGCGAACTCTGGTCGACGGTGTCTCTCGCCGGAACCCTTCGCGTGACCGAGCCGGGCGATGGTGCCGCGTTTCTGTTCTTCGCGCGCGGTACTGCGAACGAGGTTCGGGGGCCGCCCTGGTTTCTTCACTGGGCGAACGAGGTGCGCTCCGGGTTCAGCGCTACCACGGCAACCTTGCCGGGCGACGGCGGCGACCTGCTCAGCGGACTCGCCATCGGCGACACGAGCGCCGTCAGCGACACGCTCGACCAGGCCATGATCGACACCGCGCTCAGCCACCTCACCGCCGTTTCAGGCGCCAATTGCGCGGTCGTGGTGGGCCTCGTGATGGCGCTCTGCTCCGCGCTCGGCCTTTCGCGCCGGGTGCGCGTCGGCGTGTCGCTTCTGACTCTCCTGGGCTTCGTGGTGCTCGTCACCCCCGACGCCTCGGTCGTGCGCGCAGCAACCATGGCGACGGTGGTGCTGCTCTCGCTCGGCAGTGGACGCCCCGCGCGCGGCGTTCCCGTGCTTGCGCTCGCGGTCGCCGTGCTGCTCATGGTCGACCCGTGGTGGTGCCGCAGCTTCGGTTTCGTGCTCTCCGTGCTCGCGACCGCTGGTCTCCTCGTGCTCGCCCCTGTGCTCGCGGGTGCTCTCGAACGGTGGATGCCGTCACCTCTCGCCCTCGTACTTGCTGTGCCGCTCGCGGCGCAACTGGCGTGCCAACCGGTGCTCATCTTGCTGACTCCCGCGATCCCCGTCTACGGCGTCGTGGCGAACGTGCTC
>DAOMOV010000009.1:18511-22838 GCA_035444505.1 Terrimesophilobacter sp. | reverse complement strand
AGCAGTCGCGGTTCGCTCCGCCCCCGCAGCCCAAGGCCCGAAAGGGTCGCGTCGCCATGCCCAGCTGGGACGAGATCGTCTTCGGCGCCAAACCCGACGACGACCCCGCCTAGCCTCGCCCGCGAGCGAAAGCACCGAACCGCAGCAGCGGAACCCGCGTCTCCTCGTCCGTGAGCGAGCCGTGCTGGCCCACCATCGACTGCGCCTTCTCATCCGCCCTCGAGTCGTAGTAGGCGATCCGTTTTCGCGGCGCCACAATCAGATCGCCGATGCGGGGCGCGACCTCGGGATCGACGGAAGGGCCGAACAGTCCCGCGGCAATCGCCTCCGGGCGAGTGAACACCCACGCCCGATCGGCCTCCGACGCACGCCACGAGTCGGTGACGCGCTCACGCAACTCGCGCGACGCATCCGCCTCGAAATGGAGTTGCAGGCCCCGAGGCTCCCCCGCAGCGAAACGCACTCCATCGATCAGGCCAGGAATGCGGTCGAAGAAAATGTGAGCGCTGCGCGGCACATCCAGTGAGCCGTGGTCGGCCGTCACCAGCATGCCCTCCTTCGACCCCAGAGTTGCCGCCAGGGACGTTACTGCGGCATCCACGGTCTCGAGGGCTCTCAGCCACCTCGGGGACTCCTTACCGTGACTGTGAGAGGCGTGATCGAGCTCCGCCGCGTAGACGTAGACGAGCGCGCGCTCGTTCGCGTCCAATAGCTCCCGTACCCGGTCGACCCGATCCGCCACGGACTTGCCGCTGTGAAACTCGGCTCCCCGCAGCACGGCCTCCGTGAAACCCGTCGAGCGGAACTTCTCCACGCCGACCGCGAAGCTCGGCACCCCCGCGGCGCCGGCTCGCTCGAACACCGTCTCCGAACGCTGCCATGTAGCGGGGTCCAGCCCGGGACCCCATCCCTTGAGCAACTCCACCACCCGGTCTGAACCAGGGTCATAGGCCGTGTACCCCACCATGCCGTGCACACCCGGATGCGTCGCCGTCGTCAACGTCGCCAGTCCCGTCGCCGTCGTCGAGGGAAACCCCGACAGCGCCACCGATGACTTCGACGCCGCCCCCGCGAGGGTTCTCGCGTGACCAGCTCGCTCCGTCAGCGCCGAAGCCCCGAGGCCATCGACAAGGAACACGACCGCCCGGTCCACGCCGGGCAAACCCACTGGATTCGACTGGCCTGTGACCGCACGAAACGAACTTTGCAGCACATCGGCAAGGCTCGGCTTCGAAGAACCCGTCGCCGCTAGCATGGTCGCAATCCTATGACTACGCCCGCATCCCCCTCCCCCGACGCCACCCCCACCGAAGAGCGAATCGACGAAATCGACGTCTCGACCGAGATGGAGCAGTCGTTTCTCGAATACGCCTACTCCGTCATCTACTCGCGCGCCCTCCCCGACGCGCGCGACGGGCTCAAACCCGTGCAACGACGCATCCTGTACCAGATGACCCAGATGGGTCTGCGGCCCGACCGCGGCCACGTCAAGTCGGCCCGTGTCGTCGGCGACGTCATGGGCAAGCTGCACCCTCACGGTGACGCGTCGATCTACGACGCCATGGTGCGGCTCAACCAGCCCTTCATCATGCGTCTTCCCCTCGTCGACGGACACGCCAACTTCGGCTCCCTCGACGATGGCCCTGCCGCCCCCCGCTACACCGAGGCCCGCCTCGCCGCCGCCGCCCTCGCACTCACCGACGACCTCGACGAAGACGTCGTCGACTTCGTGCCCAACTACGACAACCGCGAGCAGCAGCCCGAAGTCCTGCCCGCCGCGTTCCCCAACCTGCTCGTCAACGGCGCGAGCGGCATCGCCGTGGGCATGGCCACCAACATGGCCCCCCACAACCTCATCGAAGTCGTCGGCGCCGCACGCCACCTGCTCGAGCATCCGGATGCGACCCTCGACGATCTCATGGCGTTCGTTCCCGGCCCCGACCTGCCCACGGGCGGCACCATCAGCGGGCTCGCCGGCGTGCGCGACGCCTACGAGAGCGGGCGCGGCAGCTTCAAGACACGCGCCACCGTCAGCACTGAACAGCTCTCCGCGCGCAAGAGCGGACTCGTCATCACCGAGCTGCCCTACATGGTCGGCGCCGAGAAGGTGATCGAGAAGATCAAAGACGGGGTGAACTCGAAGAAGCTCGCGGGCATCTCCGACGTCACCGACCTCACCGACCGCAAGCACGGCCTCAGGCTCGTCATCGGCATCAAGACAGGCTTCAATCCCACCGCCGTGCTCGAACAGCTCTACAAGCACACCCCCCTCGAAGAGCAGTTCAACATCAACAGCGTCGCGCTCGTCGACGGCGGCCCACAGACCCTCGGGCTTCGCGATCTGCTCAGGGTCTACCTCGACCACCGCCTCGAGGTCACCACGCGGCGCAGCAAGTACCGGCTCGCACGCAGACGCGAACGCCTGCACCTCGTCGACGGGCTCCTCATCGCGATCCTCGATATCGACGAGGTCATCCAGGTCATTCGAGCCAGTGACGATGCGGATGCCGCGCGAACCCGCCTCATGGACGTCTTCGACCTCAGCGAGGTCCAGTCCGACTACATCCTCGAACTGCGGCTGCGCCGGCTCACCAAGTTCTCCCGCATCGAACTCGAAACCGAGCGCGATACCCTGCGCAAAGACATCGCCGAGCTCGAACTGCTGCTCGGTGAACCGTCACGACTCCGTGCGCTCGTGAGCCACGAACTCGACGCCGTCGCCGAGAAGTACGGCACCCCGCGACGAACGCTGCTCACCGAGGCCAGACCGTCTGTCGCCACCACGGGAGAGCCGCGGTCCCGTACAAGCACGGCACCCGACCTCGAAATCGCCGACGCACCCTGCCGCGTGCTGCTCTCCACGACAGGACGTCTCGTCTGCGTCGACCTCGGCGACGACACGCTCGGTTCGCCCGCGAAAGCAATTCGGCGCAGCAAGCACGACGCCATCCGCTCCGAGGTCACCACAACCACGCGCGGCGAGGTGGGCGCCATCACAAACCTCGGACGACTCATCCGGCTCTCCCCCGTCGATCTGCCCCACGTTCCCGAGGCATCCATCCAATTGGCAGCGGGCGTGAAGGTCGCCGAGTACCTCGCGCTCACGGCGAAGAGTGAGCGCGTGCTCGCCCTCGTGCCCCTCGACGAGGACGCAACAATCGCACTGGGAACAGCGCAGGGCGTCGTCAAGCGACTCGGCGTCAGCGAGCTGCCTGCCAAGCCCGACACCGACATCATTGCCCTCAAAGACGGCGACGAGGTCGTCGGCGCGACGCTCAGCCCCGACGCGGAAGAACTCGTCTTCGTGACCTCGGATGCGCAACTGCTGCGCTTCGATGCGACGAGCGTGCGGCCCCAGGGGCGCAGCGCGGCCGGTATGGCCGGGATCCGCGTCGCGAAGGGAGCGAGAGTCGTGCACTTCGCGTCGGTCGACGCTGCTGCGACTCCCGTCGTCGTCGCAACGATCTCGAGCGCGAGCGACACGATCGCCGGCGCCGACCCGGGTCACGCCAAGCTGTCGTACTTCTCCGAGTTTCCCGCCAAGGGACGCGCCACGGGTGGGGTGCGCTGCCACGCCTTCCGCAAGGGCGAGTCGGCGCTCTCACTTGCCTGGGTCGGCTCCGAGCCCGCTCTCGCGGTGGGCGCTGATGGCTCTGTGCGCGAGCTGCCGGACGCCGGAGCCAAGCGCGACGCGACGGGGACACCGTTGAACGCCGTCGTCGGATCCATCGGCACTTCACCCACAGGCTAAGCTGGCCGCCATGCCCGTCGTGATCTCCGTCGTCATATTCCTCGCCATGCTCGCGGCACTCTTCGATGTCATCACGCGAGACGATTCACAGATCAAGGGGCTGCCCAAGATCGTCTGGCTGCTGCTCATCGTCTTCATTCCCGTGGCTGGCTCCATCCTGTGGTTCGTGGCCGGTCGCGAACCCAAGGCGTCCGCGTACCGTTCGCCGAATCATCCGAGCCGGAGCGCACACACCGGCCCCGCACTATTCGATCGCTCGGGAACGCGCTCGGCGGCACTGCCCCCGCACTCCCTGTCGACCGAGGAGCAGTTGGCTGCACTCGAACGCGAGATCGCCGAGCAGGCGGAACTCGACCGCATCCGTCAGCTCGAAGCCGAGATCGAAGAGCGCCGCAGAACGGACTCCGACTAGACGTCGATCCTCTCGAGGCTGAGCTCCGCTGCCCCAGCGATGATGAACTCCTTGCGCGGTGCGACCTCACTGCCCATGAGGAGTTCGAAAACGGTATTGGCTCGATCGGCGTCGTCTACCAGCACGCGCCGCAGCACGCGATTCCTGCGGTCCATCGTCGTCGT
>DAOMOV010000009.1:0-18490 GCA_035444505.1 Terrimesophilobacter sp. | reverse complement strand
GCCAAGACCCTTGTAGCGCTGGATCGGATCCTGGTATCGCTTGCCCGCCTTGTTCAGTTTGGCGAGCAGCTCGGTCAGTTGCCGCTCGGAGTAGGTGTAGATCACCTCGTTGGGCTTGCTGCCCGGGTTGATCACGACCACGCGGTGCAGGGGCGGCACGGCAGCGTAGACACGACCCTCACGAATCATCTCGGGCATGTAGCGGTGGAACAGGGTCAGCAGTAGCGTGCGGATGTGCGCGCCGTCGACATCCGCGTCGCTCATGATGATGACCTTGCCGTAGCGAGCGGCCGATAGGTCGAAGCTGCGGCCCGAACCCGCACCAATGACCTGAATGATCGACGCGCACTCGGCGTTGCCCAGCATGTCGGCGATGGATGCCTTCTGCACGTTGAGGATCTTGCCCCGAATGGGCAAGAGGGCCTGGTACTCACTGTCGCGCGCAAGCTTCGCGGTGCCGAGGGCCGAGTCGCCCTCGACGATGAAGAGCTCGCTGTTGTCGACGTCGTTGGAGCGGCAGTCCACGAGCTTCGCGGGCAGGGATGAGCTCTCGAGAGCGTTCTTGCGGCGCTGGGTCTCCTTGTGTGCGCGTGCGGAGACTCGCGCCTTCATCTCGGCGACGATCTTGTCGAGCACGAGAGCGGCCTGGTTCTTGTCGTCCCGCTTGCTCGAGGAGAACCGCTCGGTCAAGCCCTTGGCGATGACGTTCGCGACGATGTTGCGCACCGCGGGGGTGCCGAGCACCTCCTTCGTCTGGCCCTCGAACTGCGGCTCGGGAAGCCTCACCGTGAGCACCGCGGTGAGCCCCGCAAGAATGTCATCCTTCTCGAGCTTCTCATTGCTGCTGACCTTCAGCCGGCGTGCGTTCTGCTCGACCTGGGCCCGCAGAAACTTCATGAGGCCCTGCTCGAAGCCTGTGAGGTGCGTTCCTCCCTTGGGGGTGGCGATGATGTTGACGAAACTGCGAATGGTCGTGTCGTACCCGGTTCCCCAGCGCAGCGCGATGTCGACCTCGCAGGCCCGTTCGAGTTCTTTCGGCGTCATGTGGCCCTGCTCGTCGAGCACGGGCACGTTCTCCGTGAAGGTGCCCGTGCCCGTGAGCTGCCAGGTCGAGGTGACGGAGCTGTCGGGGGCGAGGAAGTCGACGTACTCCACGAGACCCCCGTCGTAGCGGTACTCGTCAATGAGCGGTTCATCGCCCCTGCGGTCGTCAACGCGGATGCCGAGCCCGCTGACGAGGAACGCTGTCTGACGCGCTCGCTCCAGCAGTTCGTCTCGCTGAAACGTCGCCCCGCGGGTGAAGATCTGCGGATCGGCCCAGTAGCGCACGCGTGTTCCGGTTGCGCCCTTGGGCGCCTTGCCCATGTCGCGGAGTTCGCTGCCGTCGGTGAAGGGTGTGAATGGCGCGTCGGGTCGCGGTTCGCCAGCATCGTCGAACACTCCGGGCTCACCGCGGTGGAACGACATCGCCCACGTTCTGCCGCCACGATCGACCTCGACGTCGAGGCGCGCGGAGAGCGCGTTGACGACGGAGGCGCCCACGCCGTGCAGTCCGCCCGATGATGAGTATGAGCCGGTGCCGAACTTGCCGCCCGCGTGCAGCTTCGTGAAGACGACCTCGACACCGGAGAGACCTGTCTTCGGTTCGATGTCGGTGGGAATGCCGCGGGCACGGTCACGCACCTCAACACTGTTGTCGTCGTGGAGGATGACGTCGATCGAGTCGCCGTGTCCATCAAGGGCCTCATCGACAGCGTTGTCGATGATCTCCCAGAGGCAGTGCATGAGACCCCGGGAGTCGGTGGAACCGATGTACATGCCGGGGCGCTTCCGAACAGCCTCCAGGCCTTCGAGCACCGAGAGGTGCCGGGCGGAGTAGTCGGAATTAGCCATGCGGTGTTCCCTCCTCGGGGCGAGTCTTCGCCCGAGTTCGGGCCGCTAGTCAGCCTACTTCGCGGTAAGCGAAATACCGTGCAATGCGCCAGCAATTGTCACTCACCCATGTTTGGATAGGTACAGCGTTCGAGACAGAAGGAGTCGACATGCTACCGACAACGGCAGAACCTGTTGCCGTCGACGACCAGGTTTCGGGCCCCCTGACCGCATCCGATCGTTGTGATCAGTGCGGTGCGCAGGCGTATATCCGCGTGTCTCTCGGTGACAGTGAACTGTTGTTCTGCGCCCACCACGGTCGCCGCAATGAAGAGAAGCTCCGCCTCATCGCCACCGCGTGGCACGACGAGTCCGACCGACTGCTCGAGACCCACACGGTATAGCCCTTCGACCGCGAACTCCGCTGAGCTACCGGGTGTAGCGACGCTCAATCGAGGGGTGAACCCGCGTGACGAGTTCCTCCCCGATCGTGCCCATGGCGTCGGCCCACTGTTGAAGAGTCTGCTCACCCGAGTCCCCTGACCCGAACAGGGTCACGGTGTCACCCACACCCACCGTCGCCTCGCCGACATCGACGAGGCTGTGGGTGTCATGAACGGCGATCAGCGGATGCCGCACACCCCCGATCGTGACACTGACGGTCCCGGCAGCATCGGTGAGCAGCCCTGCGGCTCCCCCGTAGTCGATGGTGGCGATGCCCCTGTCCACCGCGGTGACGGTCGAGCGGAGGGTCATGACGGGCCGCAAGCCCAACTGGGCGGGACCGAGTCCGTCTCCCGGGGCGATCCCGTAGAGGAAGGCGCCGACGCGCACGCGGTCGAACCGGGCATCCGCTCGTTGGAAGGATGCCGCACTGGCGGCGAGGTGCCGCACTGTCGGGCCGAGCCCCGCCGCAACGGCGTCGTCGATGGCGGCGGTGAAGCGCGCGATCGAGGCGGTGTCTTCGACTTCGGACGCTTCGGAGATGTGCGTCCACACGCCCACAACTCGCAGCGCACCGGCGTGTTCGAGTTCGGCCGCGCGTGACACGAAGTCACGCCACTGCTCGCTGCGGATTCCCGCCCTGCTGAGCCCCGAGTCGAACTTGAGGTGCACGGCGGCAGCACGGTCGATGGCTCCAACGCGCTCCAGTGTGTGCAGGTCGGTGACGCCGAGTTCGATGCCGGCGTCGATGAGAGCGGCGAGATCGTCACCCGAGTCGAAGAGCCAGGCGAACACCGTGGAGTCTGGCGCGAGCTGCCGTACGCGCAGCGCTGTGTGCGGGTCCAGGGCACCGAACGCGGTGACACCAGCGCCCACGAGGGCGCGCGTGACCTCATCGAGTCCGTGCCCGTAGGCGTCATCCTTGACGACGGCGAGCAGTTCGGCGGGAGCCACCCGCTCGCGCACGACGTCGGTGTTGGCGCGGAGCGCTGTGAGGTCGATCTCTGCCCACGTGGTCATGGGACCTCCCGCAGCGTGACCTTCGCGGCGACGCTCACGAGCACCGACACGGGGGTCTCTCCGACACGCGCGGCCCAGTCGCTCAGCGAGAGCTCACCGCGGTCGGGGTCGCCGAAGACGACAGCCCTGTCGCCAGCGCGCACCTGAGCGGCTCCTGTATCGATGACGAAGGCGTTCATCGCCACCCTTCCCACGATGGGAAGACGCTTGGCGTTCGGCGCGGCAAGCGAGACGTGAGCCCGGTTGCCTGCTTTGCGCGGCATCCCGTCGCCGTAGCCCATCGCCGCGAGAGCGAGAGTCGTCGCCTCGGGCGTGACAAAAGTATGCCCGTAGGAGACACCGGCACCGGCGGGGACTGCTTTCACCGAGAGCAGTTCGACCGTGAGCCTGGGCTGGGTGCGACCGAGTTCGTCACGCACGGCGTCGAGCACGTCGCGTCGCCCCCCAGGCAGCAGCTCCAGCAGGTCGAGCAGCCGCGTCGAGAGTTCGAGCACCCGAGCCTGATCACTCACGGCGTTCTCCACGTGCCATATCAGCCGAGTTTAGACGTGTGGAAGGTGTAATCGAGGTTGTCGAGAATGACGCCCCGCGCACCCTCCGCGTAGTGGTCCAGCGTGGCGTGAGCCTCCGTGGCGGCGTACACCATGCCGCGTCGGCTTGCCATGGCAGTGAGCAGCTCGTCGGTGAGCACGGGATTGAGCGGCAGCACGGGTCCGCCGATCTGAGTGCCCACGAGTGATCCGCTGCGAACTCCCTCGGTGCGACGATCGGTCGTCTCGACCTGGTTGCCCTGGCCCGCTTCGAGGTAGCCGAGCGGCTGCGCGTCCTGGTCGAGCTCCCACCGGGAGGCGTGATCCTCGAAGCCGATGAGGGTCATACCGTCGCCCACGGTCTTGACGTAGCCGACCGCGCGCTTGCCCGTGCGCACCGCGCTGAAGGGAAGCACACCGACGCCCTCGAGCACGGTTCCGTCGGTGAGCCGGATGCCGTGGCCGAGCATCTCGGCGCCGCTGCCGAATCCGAAGAACACGACACCGTCGGCGGCCCACGCCCTGAGCGTCGGTGCGATGGAGAGCAGGTCGTGGTGCACGTTGCGCATCGCCGAGACGGGACCACCTCCGATAATCACGGCGTCGACGTCCTGTGGAAGTGTGTCGCCACGCTGGTAGGTGACGTGCTCGGCGTCGAGGCCGGCGAGGCGCGCCCGGGTGACGAGGGCTCTCGCGTTGCCGCTGTCACCGTTGACGCCGAGCTCTGCCGGATAGAGCTGCAGCACGGTGAGGGCGCTCATCGCTGGTTCTCCATGTCGAGGTAGCCGATGCGCTTGCGGGCGAGCATCATCTGCTCGTAGTTGACGATCCAGGTCTTGTGGCCCTGAGCGGGAGCGGGCATGGCACGCATGAGGTCGATGGCCTTATTCAGATCGGGTTCGACGGTGCCGATCGGAAAGCCCTCGTGTTCGAGTCGCGTGGCGATCTGCCACGCCTTGTCGCCGGTGATGACATCGACGTGGTCGAGTGCGGCGAAGGACACGTCGTAGATCCAGGAGATGTCGGGAGTGCCCTCGTCGATGGAGAGGAGCACCTGCTCGGGGGGCTCTGTGATCGCGTCGAGGTTGAGCTGCAGGCTCGCACCATTCTTGAACATGACGAACTCGACCTGCTCGTCACCGAACTTCAGCAGCTCGCCACGCCCGTAGGCGGGCTTCATGGCGGCGAATGCGGCGGCGGATGCGGCACCGTCGAAGTCATCGCCGAGAATGACCGCTGCGGTGGCGAGGGCTGCGGCCGCGTCGAGGGCGAAGTGGAGTCCCTTGGCGGGGAGTTCGAGGGTGACGGGCTCTCCGCGCACCTCGATCGTGGCGGCGTTGCCCGCGGTGGCGGTCACTTCGGCAAGGGCGTGGTGGTCAGGCTCGTCGATCCCCTCGTGGCGGTAGTCGGGGGCGCCCACGAGCCCGCTGGGAGACGCGGCGATGATGTCATCGGTGGCACCGAAGTAGCTGATGTCTGGCTTCGTCGTGGCGTCGCCGTCGGGGTACCTCATCCAGATCTTGCTGAGGTACGGGTCTTCGCGGTTGGAGACGATGTGCTCGCTTGCCAGGGCGGCGGCGTCGAGCATCATGTCGGCGACGCGCTCCGTCTCGTAGAAGCGATAGAGCTGATCTACCTGCGTGTTGAGTGCAAGCACCGTGGTGGGGGCGAGCACTTTCGCGAGTTCCACCGCGTAGCCCTCATCGACTTCGAGCACACCGATGTCACCCTTCACTCGTCCGAACAGGTCACTGTCGGCGACGATCGCGGAGGCGATGCCCTGCGGCAGGTTGCTGCCCGAGGGGTTGGTGAACACGTTGAGCCCGTGGCCGCGAAGCGTCTCGGCGAGCATGTGCGTCGTCGTGGACTTGCCGTTCGAGCCGAGCACGAAGACGATGCCGTGCCTGAACGAGTTCGCGACGTCTTGGATGAACCCCGGCGAGAGTTTGAGCACGAGGTAGCCGGGAAACGCGGAACCGCCCCCGCGGAGACGGGTGACGGCTCGCGCGAGCTTGCCGACCAGTACCGGAATGAAGTGCTTCACTGCGCTGCGTTGCCTTGGGTTCCTGTGGGGCCTTGCGGCCTATTCGAGGTAGTCCCGCAGCGACTGCGAGCGCGACGGGTGTCGCAGCTTCGCCATCGTCTTCGACTCGATCTGACGGATGCGCTCCCGGGTCACGCCGAACGTGTCACCGATCTGGTCGAGAGTCTTCGGCATGCCGTCACCGAGCCCGAACCGCATCCGAATGACTCCTGCCTCGCGCTCGGAGAGCGAATCGAGAAGGCTCTCAAGCTGCTTCTGGAGCATCGTGAAGCCGACGGCATCCGCCGGCACGACCGCTTCGGTGTCTTCGATAAGGTCGCCGAACTCGCTGTCGCCGTCCTCGCCGAGCGGGGTGTGCAGCGAGATGGGCTCGCGCCCGTACTTCTGCACCTCGACGACCTTCTCCGGGGTCATGTCGAGTTCGCGGCTGAGCTCCTCAGGGGTGGGCTCACGACCGAGGTCCTGCAGCATCTGACGCTGCACGCGGGCGAGCTTGTTGATGACCTCCACCATGTGCACGGGGATGCGAATGGTGCGCGCCTGGTCGGCCATGGCCCGGGTGATCGCCTGACGGATCCACCAGGTGGCGTAGGTGGAGAACTTGAAGCCCTTCGTGTAGTCGAACTTCTCGACGGCACGGATGAGGCCCAGGTTGCCCTCCTGAATGAGGTCGAGGAATTGCATCCCTCGGCCCGTGTAGCGCTTGGCGAGGCTCACGACGAGGCGCAGGTTCGCACCGAGCAGGTGCGACTTGGCCCGCTGGCCGTCCTTCGCCACCCAGAGCAGATCACGGCCGAGCTGCGATCGCTTCTCCGCGTCAGACATACCCGAGAGTTTGTCCTCCGCGAACAGCCCGGCCTCGATGCGCATGGCAAGCTCGACCTCTTCGGCAGCGTTGAGCAGCGGGACCTTGCCGATCTGCTTCAGGTAGTCCTTGACCGGGTCGGCCGTGGCGCCCGTGATCGTCGTCGAGTAGACGGGAACATCATCGTCGTCCGCCGCAGTCAAACGGATGGCACCGGTCGGCAACGCCTCAACCGCGACTGTGCCCTCGCCGTCGTCGTCATCGTCATCGCTCTCGTCAGCGGACTTCTCTTCAGGCTCATCCGCAGACTCGACCGCAACGTCGCCATCGGCTTCATCAGCGGAATCGACGACGACAACGTCCTCATCGACGTCAACGGCCTCGTCATCCTTGGCCGTCTTCGGGTCGACCTTCGACGCCGACTTTGCCTTCGCGGTGGAGGTCGCAGAGGTGGACTTCGCGGTGGACTTCGCGGTGCTTGCCTTGGTGGGAGTGGTCTTCGCCGCCTTCGCGGGCGCGGCCTTCTTGGCAGCCGTCGTCTTGGTCGGCGTCTTCGCCGCTGTTGACGTGGTTGCACCGGACTTTGTCGCCGTGGTCTTCGCCGCAGCGGCCTTAGCGGTCGGCTTCTTCGTTGGCGCGGCCTTGGCCACGGTGGGCTTTGCGGATGCCTTCGCCACGGTTTTCGGGGCGGTCTTCGGCGCCGATGCCGTGACGGGGGCCGTCTTCTTCGCTGCGGTGGTCTTGCTCGTCGCAGCCTTCGCGGATGCCTTCACTGCTGTCTTCGGGGAAGCAGCCTTCGCCGTGGCGGCGGCCTTGCTCGCGGTGGCCTTGGTAGCTGTGGTCTTTGATGCGGTGGTCTTGGGCGCAGTGGTCTTGGGTGCGGGAGTCTTCGTCGTGGTTCGGGCAGCCATTCGGTCCCCTTTCGGTTGGCTCGACGCCTTTCCCTCGCGGTGGCGTCGACCCGAAATCATGAACGCTGCGTGATTCCGGGCATTACTAGGACCCTTGTCAAGTCGTTGCATCGTCTGCCGAGGCAGGTCGACCAACGTCAAGACCGGGTCCGCGGTCAATTATTGCATGCTTTGAGTTGGCGCCCGAACGGGCCGCTCCCCGTGCTACAGCGTGGGCGGCTCTTCGTCTCCGCGATGCTGCAGCGCGAGGAACAACTCAAGCTCTGCTGCGATTTCATCCGCTGTGGGCAGTTCCCCGTCTTCGTCCGTCAGGGGCGATCGCAGGGGGTTCCCTTCCATGTACGAGTCGTAGCGCTCCTCAAGAGTTCCAACCAACCGGGCCAGTTCGGTATTCCCTGCGACTTGCCCGCCGATCTTGGCGATGAACTCGCGGCCCGTCTCACGGAGCGCGTCGGTAGCGAATAGCAGACCCGTGGCGGCGCTGATGGCCTCCAGGGACTTGACCGCAGCATCCGGGAACTCCGTATCGGCGAGGTAGTGCGGGATGAGGAGAACGAAGCCCGCCACGGGGTGATCGATCTCCTGCAGTCGGTACTCGACGAGGTGGAGAACGTTGGCGGGCACGCCGGTCGTAGGGCGCCAGACCGAGTAACTGTCGATGAGCTCCGCACGGTTGCCGCTCACCGTCATGCCGATGGGGCGCGTGTGCGGCACGGGCATGGGGATCGCATGCACCCACGTCGTCGTCGACACCTCGAACCGTTCGACGATGTCAAGGATGGCCGCGGTGAACTGCTCCCACCTGAAGTCGGGCTCATAGCCGACGAGAAGGAGAAAGTCTCGGCCCATGTCGTCCTGAGCGAGGTGCAGGGCGAGGCTCGGCGGGGAGTAGTCGACCAGGTGGTCCTGGTCGAAATGCATCATCGGACGGCGAGCACGGTAATCGTAGAGTGCGTCGTTGTCGAACGTTGCCAGCATCTCGTGGTTGACCGTGTCGAGAAGCGCCTCGGTGAAACCGCTCACGGCGCTTCCGGCGTCGGCGAAGCCCGTAAAGCCCGCGACCAGCGCAAGCCCACGCGGAACGTCGACGATGTCGCCGTTCACCGTGTACAGGTCTTCGGGATTGGCCATGAATCCAGACTACGGTGAACCCGGTGTGGGGCGCCGGAGAAGCGCGGGGTTGACGTCAAGCCGTCAGCGAACACGTGGGTGCTCGTGGCTCCGGCGAGGGCTGGTCTTCTGTCGGGCTAGCATGGCCGCATGAGCCTTGCGTCACTGTCCACCTCGTCCGATTCCCCTGCCACGCTCGTCGCTGGTGCCCTCGTGCTCGGGGTGCGCAGCTCCGACAGCGGACCGACTCTGCTGCACGACGATCCCGCTTTTGCTGAGCTGGCTGGCAGCCTTGCGGGTCTGGGTGTGACGGGCTCTGAGGACGAGTTGCGCCGCACCGTCGTGGTCGGCGTTGCGGCCACGACCGTTGCGCTCGTGGGTCTCGGCTCGGCCGAACCGACCGCGAATGCGCTTCGACGCGCTGCTGGCGCGGCGACCCGTCAGCTCTCGGGCACGGGGTCGCTTGCCTTCGCGCTTCCCACCTTGAGCCACGCTGATGTGCTCGCTGTGCTGGAGGGCGCCGCGATCGCGTCCTATTCGTTCAGCGCGTACCGTTCGAAGGCTCCCGAGGCGCACTCGCTGCCTCCGACCGAGATCACCGTGGTGACCGATGTGACAGTGTCGGCGGATGCGCTGGCGAGTGCGCAGGCCGTCGCCGAGGCGGTGCACACGGTGCGCGACCTCGTCAACACTCCCCCGTCCGATCTGTACCCGCAGACGTTCGCTGACCGCGCGATCGCCCTCGCGGAGGGTCTCGGTGTCGCGGTTACGGTGCTCGCGGAGGCTGAGCTCACCGAGGGCGGCTACGGTGGCATCCTCGGTGTCGGTCAAGGCTCAAGCCGGGGCCCGCGACTCGTGAAGATCGAATACTCGCCGCCGAAGCCGAGCGGTCACGTCGCCCTCGTCGGCAAGGGAATCACCTTCGACTCCGGTGGTCTCTCACTCAAGCCGCCGGCATCGATGGTCGGTATGAAATACGACATGACGGGTGCCGCGACCGTGCTCGCGGTCACCCTCGCCGCCGCGAAGCTGGGAGTCGGCACGAGGATCACGGCGTGGCTGTGCCTTGCCGAGAATCTGCCTTCGGGCTCGGCCATCCGCCCGAATGATGTTCTGCGCATCCGCGGCGGCAAGACCGTGGAAGTGCTCAATACCGACGCCGAGGGTCGCCTCGTGCTCGCCGATGGTCTCGTCGCCGCGGGTGAAGAGAACCCCGATGTCATCATCGACGTTGCCACCCTGACCGGTGCTGCGCGTGTGGCACTGGGTGATCGCTACGTGGGCGTCATGGGGAATGGTTCTGCCGCCGCAGACGTGGTGACGGTCGCCGATGAGGTCGGCGAGCTGATGTGGCGGATGCCGCTCGGCCCCGAGCTTCGCTCCATGCTGAATTCTGACGTCGCCGATATCGCGAATGCGAAGATTGGCAGTTCGACCGGCGGAATGCTGCTCGCGGGGGCATTCCTGAAGGAGTTCATCGGCAACGATGCCGATGGCAAGCCGTTCCCGTGGGTGCATCTCGACATTGCGAGCACCGCAAATAATGAGGGGGCAGGCTACGGCTATACGGCAAAAGGCCCGACCGGGGTCGCCGTTCGAACGCTCCTGGCATACACGGAACGTTTTTCGCGCGCGTAGTAGGGTTTATCGAGGGCCGTTGGCGCCCGACGAGACCCGGTGGGGTTTTCACTTCCGGGCCCTAGGAGACACCACACCACAAGGGAGTTACCGCGTGTCGGAGCAGAATTTCGATCTTGTCGTCTTGGGCGGTGGCAGCGGCGGCTACGCGGCCGCGCTTCGCGCCTCTCAGCTCGGCATGACCGTCGCACTCATCGAGAAGGACAAGGTCGGCGGCACGTGCCTTCACGTGGGCTGCATCCCGACCAAGGCGCTGCTGCACTCCGCGGAAGTCGCAGATGTTGCGCGGGATGCTGCGGCGTACGGCGTGACGACGTCGTTCGGCGGCGTCGACATCGCCGGTGTCACGAAGTACCGCGAAGAGATCGTGGCGAGCAAGTTCAAGGGGCTGCAGGGTCTCATCAAGGCTCGCAGCATCACGACGATCGCGGGTGAGGGCAAGCTTGTGTCGTCCACGACCGTGGAGGTCGGCGGTGACCGCTACACCGGCAAGAACGTCGTGCTCGCCACCGGCTCATACTCGCGCAGCCTCCCCGGTCTGGAGATCGGCGGCCGAGTCATCACCTCGGAGGGCGCTCTCGCTCTCGATTTCGTGCCCAAGAAGGTCGCCGTGCTCGGCGGCGGTGTCATCGGCGTGGAGCTTTCGAGCGTGTGGCGCTCGTGGGGTGCCGAGGTCACGATCATCGAGGCTCTGCCCCACCTTGTGCCCAATGAGGATGAGGCGATCAGCAAGCAGTTCGAGCGCGCATTCCGCAAGCGCGGCATCGATTTCAAGCTCGGTGTGAAGTTCCAGGCTGTCAGCCAGAATGACAAGGGCGTCGTCGTGACGCTCGAGAACGGCGAGACGATCGACGCGGAGCTGCTGCTCGTCGCGGTGGGCCGCGGCCCCGCAACGGCAGGGCTCGGCTTCGAAGAGGCCGGCATCGAGATGGACCGTGGCTTCGTGCTCGCCAACGAGCGACTCGCGACGAACATCAAGGGCGTGTACGCCGTGGGCGACATCGTTCCCGGCCTGCAGCTCGCGCACCGCGGTTTCCAGCACGGCATCTTCGTCGCCGAGGAGATCGCGGGGCTGAACCCCGTCGTCATCTCCGATGTCAACGTGCCCAAGGTCACCTACTCCGACCCGGAGGTCGCCTCCATCGGACTCACGGAGGAGAAGGCGAAGGAGACGCACGGAGCGGATGCGATCACCAGCTACGACTACAATCTCGCCGGCAACGGCAAGAGCCACATCATCGGCACGAGCGGCTCGATCAAGGTCGTGCGTGTCAAGGACGGTCCCGTCGTCGGAGTGCACATGATCGGCGCTCGCGTCGGCGAGCTCATCGGTGAGGCCCAGCTCGCCGTGAACTGGGAGGCATACCCCGAGGATGTCGCCCCGCTTCTGCACGCGCACCCGACACAGAACGAGGCGCTCGGAGAGGCGTTCCTCGCTCTGGCCGGAAAGCCGCTCCACGCGGTCTGATCACACTCAGCGACCGCGAACTAAGCTTGTGGTCACGGCGCACAACTTTTCAACAAGGAGCATTTCACGATGAGCGAACCCGTCAACCTCCCGGCACTCGGTGAGAGTGTTACCGAGGGCACGGTGACCCGGTGGCTGAAGCAGGTGGGCGACCAGGTCGAAGTAGACGAGCCACTCGTCGAGGTGTCGACGGACAAGGTCGACACCGAGATCCCGTCTCCGATCGCGGGGGTGCTCGAGCAGATCCTCGTGCAAGAAGACGAGACCGTTGAGGTTGGCAGTCCGCTCGCGATCGTGGGCGACGGTTCAGGTGGTGGCGCTGCTCCCGCTGCACCCACCGCGGAGGCTCCCGCGGAGCCCGAGCCTGTACCGGCTGCCCCGGAGCCTGCTCCGGCTGCCCCACCGGCCGAGCCCGAGCCCATCGCCGAGCCTGCGCCCGCTCCTGTGGCGGAGGCCCCGGCACCCGAGCCCGCTCCTGCCCCCGAGCCTGCTCCGGCTCCCGCGCCCGCCCCTGCCCCGGCACCCACCCCGGCTCCCGCTCCGGTGTCACCGGCCCCGGCTCCCGCCGCGAGTGCCGTATCCGCTGAATCGTCGGGAGCCTCCTACGTGACCCCTCTCGTGCGCAGGCTCGCCTCCGACACGGGGGTTGACCTTGGCACGGTGCTCGGCACGGGTGTCGGCGGTCGCATCCGGAAGCAGGATGTGCTTGCCGCCGCAAGCGGCCCGGTTGCCGCCTCGGCGGAGACTGCCCCCGCGCTGGAGACGTCTCCCCTGCGCGGCACGTCGGTGCCGATGTCGCGGCTGCGCAAGGTTGTGGCCGAGCGTGCTGTGGTGTCGATGCAGTCCTCGGCGCAGCTCACGACCGTGGTCGAGGTTGACGTGACCGCTGTCGCGACGCTGCGCAATCGCGTCAAGGGTGACTTCGAGCAGAAGTCGGGCGTGAAGCTGTCGTTCCTGCCGTTCTTCACCCTCGCCGCGGCGGAGGCGCTCAAGGCGTTCCCGATCATCAACGCGACGATCGACGGTGAGAACATCGTCTACCCGCCGCACGAGAACATCTCGATCGCGGTCGACACTGAGCGGGGCCTGCTGACTCCGGTGCTGCGGGGTGCGAGCGACCTCAACCTTGCGCAGATCGCGCAGCAGATCGCGGACCTCGCGGAGCGCACGCGCGACAACAAGCTCATGCCTGATGAACTCGCGGGCGGCACGTTCACGGTGACGAACACGGGCTCGCGCGGCGCGCTGTTCGACACTCCCGTGGTGTTCCTGCCGCAGTCGGCGATCCTCGGCACGGGTATTGTGACGAAGCGCCCCGTGGTGCTGTCGGGTGGTGGTCAGGATGCGATCGGTGTGCGCTCCATGGTGTACCTGGCGCTCTCCTACGACCACCGCATCATCGATGGTGCGGATGCGGCGCGATTCCTCGGGGCGATCAAGTCGCGCCTCGAGTCGGCCCAGTTCGAGGCAAACCTCGGCATCTGAGCGCCGTGGGCCTCACTCGATGAGGTCGCGGATGCGCCAACCCTCGTCGGTGCGCACGAGCAGCAGCGTCGCCGTTGTGGGCTGCTCGGCGTCGACCGCGGGTGGGCTGAGTGACGCAGTGATGAGCACGCCGTCGCCGAGTTCGTCGATGAGGGTCAGTTCCGCTTGACTCCAGTCCAGGCGGCCGTCGTGCGGTGCCCCTTGCTGGTGCTGTCTGATGGCGTGTCGATCCGCTTCCATCGCCGCGGAGCCCGGTTGGTCGGCAGCGTCGAGGCAGAGCACTGAGAGCTCCCGATAGCACCGTTCTCGCAGCACGAGGAGTGTGCGGGCGATATCAACTGGCTCATCCGAGACCTCGAGACCGGTCTCGACTGGAGCAGGAATCGACGTTTCGGTGGGCGACTCGGCTCCGACGGGACCCGGCGGTGCCTGCGCTTCTGCGGGTGGTGTCGCATCGGTTCCGACGAGGGCAACAGCGAAGATGACGGCAACGAGCCCTCCCACCGCGAGCACCCACACCCGCGGGCGCACGGTACGAACAGTTTTCCGCACTCGGCCGATAATCCCGCGTGCTGTGTCGAAGGCGTTGCCCACATCGTTCTCTTCGAACCACTGAGTGCGTAGCCGCTCAAACCACCGCGTGAACTGCGCCGCGAGCCACGGCGGCATAAGGGAGGCGATAGCCGTGCCGCTCAACCACGAGCTTGTGGTGACGCTGGCTGGTTCACGCGACGACACAGCCGACGGGTCCCCGTCCCCGTACCCGTCGGTGGCGGCGCCGTGAGTCTGTTGTGAGCGCAGCGCGAGCGACAGCTCCCTTGCGTCTGAGAGCGAACTCCCCGAACCGCTGCGGGGAATCGCAATAGGCGCCGCCGGTGAGCTGGAGTGGAGCCGCTCGGCGAGTTCCGCGGCGAACCCGACCGAGGTCGATGGGCACGTCGCCAACCAGCGCAGAACCGAGTTCTCACCGCCCACCCGGGCCAGCACATGCTCGGCGAGGGTCGCCAGACTCACTCGATCGCCGGCTAGGTCGTGATCCGTTGCCTGTTGAGCGGGGGTGAGGCTGGCCTGCTGCGGCGGATGCGGGAAGTCGCCGACGAGCACCGCCCCACCAAGGCAGGAGACCACGGGTGCACCCGACGAGTCGAACAGGACCGAACCCGCGTCGAGCCTGCCGTGAGCAATGCCCACGCGGTGCAGCTCGGTAAGTGCCTCGCACACCGGAGCGAGCACCGTGACCGCTTCCCCGGCACTCACCCGGTCACGATCCGCAAGTACGCGGGCAAGGCTGGGTCCGAGTCTTTCGAGCACGAGACAGGTGCGACCGCCCGGGTCGACGGAGATGTCGAGCAGCCGCTGCACGTGGCGGTGGGAGGCGCGGCCCAGCGCCTCCACCTCGGTGTCAACGCGAGTGAGAGCCGTGCTCGGGTGAAACAGTTTGATGGCGACGGGGCTGGCCCCTGCATCCGCCGCCCCCAACCACACTTCCGAATGGGCGCCCCGGGCGAGCACGCGAATGAGGCGGTACCCAGCAATTGTCTGCACGCTTCGAGTGTCCGACAGTCGCACCGAACGCGCCGAGAATCGGGTGCCACCTGTGGATAGTGACGCCTCGGGTTCAGGTGGGGTGGAGTAGACCGATTATCCTTGAGGCATGGCACGCAACAAGTCTGAGAAGTCAGCGAAAGAGCCCGGCCGCCTGAAGCAGATGTACCAGGTCTTCCGCATGACGAAGCGGTATGACCCATCGTCGGTGTGGTGGATGGCGCTCGCGTTCCTCATCCCCACGCTGCTGGGGGTGCTCGCCGCCGTTCTGCTCTCCCGCGACAACATTCTCGGCATCATCCTGTGGGTGGTGGCGGGCCTCATGACGGGTCTCCTCGGGTTTCTCATCGTGCTGGGCCGCAAAGCTGAGCGTGCCGCGTACTCGCAGATCGCCGGACAGGCTGGGGCGGTGGGCGCCGTCATGAAGAGTTCGCTCCCCCGCGGCTGGACGGGCAGCGAGATGCCCATCGCCGTGAGCCCCCGAACCCAGGATGCCGTGTACCGTGCCGTGGGCCGCGGAGGCATCATGCTCATCGGAGAGGGTCCCGCAACACGCACTCAGCGGATGCTCGACGACGAGCGACGCAAGATCACGAAGATTCTGCCGAACGTTCCCATCACGGTCGTGCACGTCGGCCCCGACCCCGACTCGGTTCCGCTTCACCGACTCGCGAAGTCGATGCGTGCGCTCAAGAAGGTGCTCAACAAGGCAGAGGTGTACGCCGTGGGCAACCGCATGACGTCGCTCTCGAAGGCGTCGCCGCTGCCCATTCCCAAGGGCATCGACCCCATGAAGGTGCGCGCGGGCCGCCCGCGCTAGCCCGAGCCGAGCCTACTTGCGCACGAGCACCGTGCCGGCGGCTCGATCGTGGAGGCCTCGCTGATCGCGGTCCCAGATGACGGCGGGAATGACGAGGCACAGCAGCAGCGTGCGCACCCAGGGCCGCCACCAGCCGACCCAGCCGCCCTCGAGCGGCACCACCCGCAGGCCCATGATGAGGTGCCCGATGCTGCCGCCCAGCAGGGTGAGGAACAGAATCTGGGCTATCGCGAAGATGAGCAGGTTCGCCCACGGGTCGTAGTTGAAGAAGGCGACCGAGATGAGCACGGCAAGTCCCCAGTCGATGACGAGGGCGAGGGCGCGGCGGCCGATGCGGCCGATGGAGCGGGGTCCCAGCTCAGGCAACCCGAGCCGTTCGCCCGGCCATCGTTGTTCTGCCGGGGCGGCGGGCGTGACGGACATGCTGCAATCCTACAAAGCCGCGCGGGCCTGCTCTCGCCGCGCGGCATCCGAGAGACTTGGGCACGAAACATGCTGGAAACACGAGTGACACGGTCACGAAACGGTCGAGCCCTATTCTCTTTTGTGAAGGCAGTGACCGCCCCCACCCGATCAAGGAGCACCGCGCATGTTCAGTGAGCCCGCCGAAGTTCTGAAGTTCATCACCGAGACGAGTGTCGAGTTTCTCGACATCCGCTTCACCGACCTGCCGGGGGTGCAGCAGCACTTCACGATCCCCGCGCGCACGGTCGATAAGGAGTTCTTCAGCGTCGGGCAGCTGTTCGACGGGTCGTCCATTCGGGGGTTCCAGGGCATTCACGAGTCGGACATGCAGTTGATTCCGGATGTCTCGACCGCCTACATCGACCCGTTCCGCCGCGCCCGCACCCTCGTGATGGTGTTCGACATCTACAACCCGCGCAGCGGCGAGATCTACGGTCGTGACCCGCGTCAGGTGGCGAAGAAGGCGGAGAAGTACCTCGCGTCGACGGGCATCGCCGACACGGCGTTCTTCGCGCCCGAGGCGGAGTTCTACATCTTCGATGATGTGCGATACGAGTCGACGCCGAACTCAAGCTTCGTGTTCCTTGACTCCAGTGAGGCTGCCTGGAACTCGGGGCGCGTCGAGGAGGGCGGCAACCTCGCCAACAAGACGCCCTTCAAGGGCGGCTACTTTCCGGTGAGCCCGCTCGACCAGCACGCGGACCTGCGCGATGACATCGTGCTGAAGCTCGAGGAGGTGGGGCTCGAGGTCGAGCGCGCACACCACGAGGTGGGCAACGCCGGGCAGGGCGAGATCAACTACCGCTTCGACACGATGGTGAAGTCGGCGGATGACATCCTCAAGTTCAAGTACGTGGTGAAGAACACGGCGCTCGAGTGGGGCAAGACGGCGACGTTCATGCCGAAGCCCCTTTACGGCGACAACGGTTCGGGCATGCATGTGCACCAGTCGCTGTGGAACGACGGCAAGCCGCTGTTCTACGACGAGACCGGATACGGTGGCCTCTCGGATGTCGCGCGCTGGTACATCGGCGGACTGCTGGCGCACGCACCGGCGCTGCTGGCGTTCACGAACCCGACGGTGAACAGTTTCCGTCGCCTCGTGAAGGGTTTCGAGGCACCCATCAACCTCGTGTATTCGGCGGGCAACCGCTCGGCGGCGATCCGCATTCCGATCACGGGGTCGAACCCGAAGGCGAAGCGCATCGAGTTCAGGGCACCGGATGCCTCGGGCAACCCGTACCTGGCGTTCGCGGCGCAGCTCATGGCGGGCCTCGACGGCATCAAGAACAAGACGGAGCCGCTCGCCCCGATCGACAAGGACCTCTACGAGCTGCCCCCGGAGGAGGCGAAGGACATCCCGCAGCTTCCCACCTCGCTGGGCGACGCCCTCGCCGCTCTGGAGGCCGACCATGACTTCCTGCTCGCTGGCGGCGTCTTCACCCAGGACCTCATCGACACCTGGGTGACCCTCAAGCGCGAGAAGGAGCTGCTCCCCATGGCGCAGCGCCCCCACCCGTACGAGTACGAGCTGTACTACGGGGTGTAGCCCGCGGCGCCGGTTCGATAGGCTCGGCGATCAGAAGAAGAGGCGCTCGAAGGATGCGCGCGCGCGGCGCGTGACGCGAAGGTAGTCGTTCTCGAGTGCGCCCGCCGAGCGGGGCGGGTAGCCCACGAGCCGGGCGACACCGTCGAGCTGCTCCGTCACGCGAGGCAGCACATCCGTGGTCTTCGCCGACCACAGGGTCAGCGCTGAGCGCACCCGGGACGCAAGAAGCCACGCCTCGCGCAGCACCGCCGCGTCCGCGGTCGGGACGAGCCCGGCATCCGCCGCCGCCTCAAGAGCACCAAGGGTGGAGGTCGTGCGCAGCTCAGGCACCCGAGCACCGTGCTCGAGCTGCAGCAGCTGCACCAGCCACTCCACATCGCTCAGCGAGCCCCGGCCCAGCTTCAAATGGCGCGCGGGGTCTGCACCCTGCGGAAGCCGCTCCGACTCCACGCGCGCCTTGATGCGCTTGACCTCCCGCAGGTCGTTCTGGGAGATCGCCTCCGGGTAGCGCACGGTGTCGGCAAGCCCTGCGAAGTCCGCGAGCAGCGACTCATCCCCCGCGACCGGGCGCGCCCGCAGCAGCGCCTGCGACTCCCAGGTGAGCGACCAGCGCTCGTAGTATGCCCGGTACGCGTCGAGAGACCGCACGAGTGGGCCATTCTTGCCCTCCGGGCGCAGATCAGCGTCCAGCTCGAACGGGATCATCGAATCCGACGTGAACTCCCCGAGCCGACGCACGAGCGCCACAGCCTGCTGCTGAGCATTCGATGCCTCATCGCCCGCC
>DAOMOV010000008.1:8984-22982 GCA_035444505.1 Terrimesophilobacter sp. | reverse complement strand
GGCCTCTACGCCGCCTACCGCGTCGCCGACACCCTCGAGACGCGCAGTGGCAGCGAGCGCACCTCCTTGGTCGCGCGTGCCGCGAACCTTATCGCCGGCCGTTAGTTTCGGTGTGGGGCAGTCGAGAGGGATGGTTCCCTCCTCAGCTCAAACACCGAGTGTGTGTGACGGCCCCAAGGGCCGCCAAACACACTCGAAACTCGACACCCCGGGAACAATCCATCTCGACTGCCAACCGGTGGGAAACAGCGGTCGGGCACAACCGCTCCACCACGATCCCCGCTCACGAAACGCAGCCGACGTTGCGGAATGTTTTGCCCGACCGCGAGTTTTGAGTTTCTTGGGTGGCCACGCTCTTCGGCCGCCCAAGAAGCTCAATGTTTGAGCTTGAGGGCGAAATCTTCCGTAAGGTCGGCGTCACCCTACGAAACCGCCAGCGACGGAAGCAACCGACGGCCGAGACGGCCGCCGGAGTGAGCCGCGCGAAGGCCAGAAATGGCCTTCGCGGTTTAGCGGCCCGCCCGCCGGGACGGCGGGCGGAGTGAATCGCGCGCGGGCCAGAAATGGCCCGCGCTGTTCAGCGATTCACTCCCATTCGATCGTGCCCGGGGGTTTCGAGGTGACGTCGAGCACGACCCGGTTGACACCGTCGACCTCATTGGTGATGCGGTTCGAGATGCGTGCTAACACGTCGTAGGGCAGGCGGGACCAGTCTGCGGTCATAGCATCCTCGGAGCTCACGGGCCGCAGCACGATGGGGTGCCCGTAGGTGCGCCCGTCGCCCTGCACTCCGACGGAGCGCACGTCGGCGAGGAGCACGACGGGGCACTGCCAGATCTCGGTGTCGAGACCTGCCGTGGTGAGCTCGTGGCGGGCGATGGCATCCGCTTGCCGCAGCAGGTCGAGCCGGTCGCGGGTGACCTCGCCGATGATGCGGATGCCGAGACCGGGCCCCGGGAACGGCTGCCGACCGACGATCGGTTCGGGCAGTCCGAACTCACGGCCGATGGCGCGCACTTCGTCTTTGAAGAGGGCGCGGAGGGGTTCGACGAGTTCGAATTGGAGGTCGTCGGGGAGCCCGCCGACGTTGTGGTGGCTCTTGATGTTGGCGGTGCCGCTGCCGCCGCCGCTTTCGACGACGTCGGGGTAGAGGGTGCCCTGCACGAGGTAGCGGATGGGTTCCCCCCGGTCGGCGGCTTCGGCGACGAGGTCGGCGGCGGCGGTTTCGAAGGTGCGGATGAATTCGCGACCGATGATCTTGCGCTTTGTCTCCGGGTCGGTGACGCCGACGAGGGCGTCGAGGAACTGGTCGACGGCATCGACGGTGACGAGGCGCACACCGGTGGAGGCGACGAAGTCCTCTTCGACTTGGCGGCGCTCATCCTGACGCAGCAGCCCGTGGTCGACGAAGATGCAGGTGAGCTGGTCTCCGACGGCCCTGTGGACGAGGGCGGCGGCAACAGCGGAGTCGACGCCGCCGGAGAGGCCGCAGATGACGCGGGCGTCGCCGATCTGAGCCCGGATGCGGTCGACCTGTTCGGCGATGACGCTGCCGCTGTTCCAGTCGTTGCCGAGTCCGGCGGCGCGGTGGAGAAAGTTCTCGATGACGCTCTGCCCGTGGGGCGAGTGCTTGACCTCCGGGTGCCACTGCACTCCGTACAGTTTGCGTTCGTCGTTGGCAAAGGCGGCGACGGGTGTGGCGTCGGTGGAGGCGAGCACGCTGAAGCCGTCGGGGGCGCGGGAGACGTGGTCGCCGTGGCTCATCCACGCCGTCTGCGTGGTGGGCTGGTCAGCGAGGAGCACGCCGGAGTCGCTGATGGTGATGGGGGTGGCACCGTATTCCCGCTGCCCCGTCTTGGTGACCTCTCCACCGAGCTGTTTCGCCATGGTTTGGAACCCGTAACAGATGCCGAGTACGGGTACGCCGAGGTTCAGGATGTCGGGGTCGAGTGCGGGGGCACCCTCGGTGTAGACGCTGGCGGGTCCTCCGCTGAGCACGATGCCGGCGGGCTTCTTCGCGGCGATGTCGGCGGCGGTGGTGCTGTGGGGCACGATCTCGGAGTAGACGCCGGCTTCGCGCACGCGGCGCGCGATGAGTTGGGCGTACTGTGCGCCGAAGTCGATGACGAGTACGGGGCGCTGGTGGGTGTCGCTCACGGTGCGGGATTCGCCTGGGCGC
Organism: Terrimesophilobacter sp.; assembly: GCA_035444505.1. Taxonomy (GTDB): domain Bacteria; phylum Actinomycetota; class Actinomycetes; order Actinomycetales; family Microbacteriaceae; genus Terrimesophilobacter. Next base: position 20,803 of record DAOMOV010000008.1, on the reverse strand, counting down.
CTGGCGATGCGGCGCGCGCGGCTTTGTCGATTTCCTCTTCGACGAATCGGGGGACGCTGTACTCGAAGAAGAAGGAGAGGAAGGGTACGACGCCACCGAGGGCGATGAGGAGGAACCGGCCGAAGCTGAATCGCACGAGCCGCCAGAGGAGGAAGTCGCACACGAGGTAGGCGACGTAGAGCCATCCGTGGACGATGAGGATGATGGTGGAGCCATTGATGGCGGTGATCGCTTCGGGTGCGGTGAGTGCGACGGCGCCGTGGGGGCCACCGACCTCGATGTCGGCGCCGAGTCCGTAGCGGAACACCATCATGACGACGAGCAGGAGGAGGAAGATGCCGGTCACCATGGCGGAGATCTTGTAGGCGGTGAGGGTGGTGCGGATGCGGGGGATGTCGATGAGTCTGGGGCCAACGGTCATGCCTCTAGTTCAGGCTCCGCGGAAGGGGCAGCCTGGTGTTGTTCTTTCTCGAACTCGTCGCGTACGAGTCTCCACCAGATGAAGACGGCGAAGCCGGCGAAGATGACCCATTCGATGGCGTAGAAGATGTTGAGCCAGTTCACTTCGACGGTGGTGGGCGGGGGGTGGGAGTCGATCACCTCAAGTCCGGTGGCGGCGTTCTGCGCGACGAGGTACCCGCCGTAGACGCCGCCGGGGTCGGCGCTGCGCCACAGGTTGATGAACGCGGAGGGTGCGACGGTGCTGAGCTCACCGGCTTGGTAGTCGCTGTCTTGGGGGCCTTCGCTGGCGAAGTACCGGCCGACGATGGGCACGGTGGCCACGTCGGGGGTGAAGGCGTTGAACCGGTCGGCGATGGCGCCTGCCTCGTGCTCGCTCGCGGTCCAGCCGACGGCGACGACGAGGCCGACTCGGTCTGGTGTGACGAGGTGACCGACGACCCAGTAGCCGGGCTCTCCTCCGTTGTGGCGGTTGCTGACGACGAGCCAGTCGCCGTCGACGTAGGTGCCTTCGACGCTGACGAGCTGCCCGTCGGCGGCGAGGCCGGTGGGTCCTTGTGGCGTGGTGACGGTGTCCAGGGGCATGACTGTTTCGGTGGGCCGCTCAAGCACGATGCCGGTGTCGACGGAGCGTTCGATCTGCCATTGGGCAAGCAGGGCGAACCCGGCTGCGACGGCGAGGCAGGCGATGAGTGCGGCGATCCACCGCGGGCGCAGTGCGACCTTCCACATGGTCTCTCAAGCCTACGCGAGCGTGGGGCGCGCGGTCGCCGGGTCAGGTATCGAGCGTGACGTCGGTGCCGAACAGGCGGTGGATGAGTTCGCCGCGCGAGCGGCAGCCCACTTTGCTGAAGAGTGAGGAGATGTGGTCGCGCACGGTGTACCGGGAGAGCCGGAGTGAGCTGGCGATCTGTGCGGTGGTGTCTCCGCGCGCAAGATTCCGCAGCACCTCAGTCTCTCTCGGCGTGAGCGCGTAGACGGCGGTGAGCAGTGGCAGCAGGTCGCGCGCGGCGGACGGTTCGATGATGACAACGGCGGTGACAGCTTCTCCGGTTTCGTCGCGAACAACATCGCCGCGGATGGTCAGCCACGCGTCTTCCGTCGCGCGTACTCGTGACATCGGGGCTGGGCCCGGGGAGCCTCTGACTCGCGCGAACGCGGCGGTCGCCACAGCAAGAATGGATGCCGCACACAGTTGTTGAAGGACGAACTGCGCGCTGTCGGTGGCCTGGGCGATTTCGCCCTCCCTGCTGACGAGGACCACACCGGGGGCGATGTCAAGGATTCCGGGTGTGCCCTGGTGTGAGGTGCGCACCGCGGAGGCGATGGCTGGAGCGAGGCGCTGCACGAACTCCTGTTCCTGTTCGTGGAAGTTGGGTGCGCCGTGTTCGCGTACGAGTGTGAGGTAGCCCCAGCATCCGGTGCTGTCGGAGAGAGCGGCGCGAAGTTCATGACCGAACCCGTTGGGGCGGTAGATGTCTCGGTATCGGGTGGACCGCGCGGCGTGACCGTGAGTGGCGTCGTCGAGTGTCGCAACGGTGGCGCGAGTGCTTTGCAGGCTGGCGAACTTGTTGACGTCGGGTTCGAGGAACTCGTTGCGGATCCACGGCGAGCACATGTCGACGGGCAGCTCTTTGACGCAGCGCGTTGCCGTGAATTGCGCGGTTTTCGGGTCGGCGCCGCTGAGAAACACGGCGTCCCACGGTGCGAGGTGGGCCAGGGCGTCTGCGCTCGCGTGCAGGATCGAGTCGATGTCGGCACCCTGTCGGGTTGCGTCTCGGATGCGTCCCGCCGCACGTTCGAGGCGGGTATCGTTCGATACCGCTCGCATGCCATCAGACTAGCCGCGCCACGGGGGTGGGTTCGAAGAATCTTTCACCTGTGGATAACGCGGCGTCGGTGGGCGCGTCAGCAGTTGCGGTCGATGAGGTGCTCCGAGTCCCAGTGCTTGCCGTCGTCGGTGCGCACTTTCACCCGGAGCACCTTGCCGTAGTCGTTTCCGGTTCCGTAGTCCTCTTGGCTCGGGTTGCGGCTCGCGATTTCCCCGGACCACTTGTTTCCTTGCCCGGCGTACTGTCCGGCCCACGTCGCACTGGATGGGGATATCCAGCCGGTTCCGCGTTCATCAGGACGAGTGAAGGTGATCGTGTTGATGCCTTTGCGGTATTTGTCGTTGTAGTTCGCGGTGAACTGCAGCCTCAGCTTCTGGTGCGGACCGCTTCCATTGCACGACATTGAGGTGATCACGAGTGCGGGCCCGGCATCCGTGGGCGGATCCGAGGGCGAGTCGGATGTTTCCGGCCCGACGGGGGGATCGCTCACCGCTGGGGGGTCGGTGGCGGGCGGTGCCGTGTTCTCGGGTTCCTCTGGCGGGGTCGGCTTGGTGGTTGTTGACGTTCCTGCGTCGCCGGTGTCACTGCTCGAGTCGGTGTCGGTCTCGCTGTCTTTCGCGCCAGTGTCGGTGTCGTTCGGGGTGCTCGTGGGAGCGGTGCTGGGCACAAGTGCGGCCTCTGTGGGCGGCCCCGATGCGCATCCTGTGATGAGTGCGAGTGCCAGGATCAGGGCGCCTGCGGCGCCCACTCGTCGGACGTTGTTCATTGCGCGCCCCCTCATGACGTGTCGACTTTCGACGCGCAACACCGCGCCGCGTCACTGCCTCGATTGTCCTCAGGCGATCGCGCGCTGCACCATCCCCTCTTTGTCGGGGGTCACCGTTGGGCGCGCGGTCAGTTTCGCCGGGTCAGGGGGCGAGTTCGAAGTCGGGCGCTTCGAGTCGAGCGCGGTCGGCTGACTCGTCGTCGGGCTCGAGCTGGCTGGCCAGTTCGGCTTCGACGTGTTTGAGGTAGACGGCGATTTCGCGCTGCGCCTGTGCATCGGTCCACCCGAGCACGTCGCCCATGAGGCGCGCGGCGACGGGGGCCGCTTCGACTCCGCGGTCCCACGCTTCGATGGAGATGCGCGTGCGTCGCACGAGCACGTCGTCGAGGTGGAGCGCGCCCTCGTGGGTTGCCGCGTACACGATTTCGGCTTCGAGGTAGTCGTCGGCTCCGGGCAGCGCGACGTTCAGTTCGGGGCGTTCGCGGATGAGGTCGAGCAGTTCGTCGGTGAGGGTGCCGTAGCGGTTCAGCAGGTGCTCCACCCGCACGCGGTGAACCTTGAAGGCGCGGGCGATCTTGCCGCGCTTGTTCCACGCGGCTCGGTAGCCTTCGGCGCCGAGGAGGGCGATGTCGTGGGTGATGCTGGGCGGCACGTCGCCGTCGAGGGCGGCGACGGCTTCGTCGATGGCGTCTTTCGCCATGACCCGGTAGGTGGTGAATTTGCCGCCGGCGACGACGACGAGGCCGGGCACGGTGTGGGCGACGATGTGCTCACGGGAGAGTTTCGAGGTCTCATCGCTCTCACCGGCGAGCAGGGGCCTGAGCCCCGCGAACACGCCCTCGACGTCTTCACGGGTGAGCGGAACGGCGAGCACACGGTTGACGTGCTCGAGCAGGTAGTCGATGTCGGCGGCCGTGGCGGCCGGGTGGGCTTTGTCGAGGTTCCACTTTGTGTCGGTGGTGCCGATGAGCCAGTGACGTCCCCAGGGGATGACGAACAGCACGCTCTTCTCGGTGCGCAGCAGCAGCCCCAGTTTGGAGTGGAAGCGGTCGCGCGGCACGACGAGGTGCACGCCCTTTGAGGCGCGCACCTTGAACTGGCCGCGCTCCCCCACCATCGCTTGCGTGTCATCCGTCCACACGCCCGTGGCGTTGACGACCTGCCGCGCCTTGACCTCGAACTCTTCGCCCGTGATCAGGTCGCGCGCGCGAACCCCGACGACTCGTTCCCCGACCTTGAGGAAACCCTCGACGCGAACCCGGTTGGCGACGTGCGCGCCGTAGAAGGATGCGGTTCGCGCAACACTGGCGACGAACCGGGCATCATCGACCTGGGCGTCGTAGTAGCTGATGCCGCCGACGAGTCCCTGGCCGCTGAGGCTCGGCATGGCCCGCAGCACCTGGCGGCGGCTGAGGTGCCGGTGGTGGGGAACACCGGGCGGCCTGCCGCCCGAGTATGAGAAGAGGTCGTAGAGCAGCATCCCGGCGCCGATGTAGAGCCGCTCGAAGAGGGGCCGACTGAGCGGGTAGAGGAACCGCACCGGCTTGACGAGGTGGGGGGCGAGTCGCTGAAGCAGCAGGCCGCGCTCGATGAGAGCCTCGCGCACGAGCCGGAAGTCGAGCTGTTCCAGATAGCGGATGCCGCCGTGCACGAGCTTCGACGACCGGCTGGAGGTGCCGCTCGCGAAGTCCCGCGCTTCGAGAAGGCCGACCCGAAGCCCCCGAGTGGCAGCGTCGAGTGCAGCGCCGACACCGACGACGCCGCCGCCGATGACGAGCACATCGAGCTCTTTCGACTTGAGGTTCGCGATCGCGTCGGCGCGTTCGGCAGGGCCCAGCTTCGATGATCGGCTGACGCTGCGCTTCTCCATCACTGACCCCTCTTGACTTCGCCCCGCGGCTCAGCGAAACGGTGCGACGACGACATCGACCCGCTGGAACTCCTTCAGGTCGGAGTACCCGGTCGTCGCCATCGCGCGCCGCAGCGCCCCGATGAGGTTGACGGTTCCGTCGGCCGAGGTCGAGGGGCCGAAGAGCACCTGTTCGAGCGGCGCGACCTGACCGACCTCGACGCGGTTGCCGCGCGGAAACTCCTTGTGGTGCGCCTCCGCGCCCCAATGCATTCCTCCGCCGGGTGCGTCGGTCGCCCGGGCCAGCGCATGGCCGAGCATGACCGCATCCGCTCCCATCGCGATGGCTTTGACGATGTCTCCCGAGGTGCCGAGTCCGCCGTCGGCGATGACGTGCACGTAGCGACCTCCGGATTCGTCCAGGTAGTCGCGGCGCGCACCGGCGACGTCGGCGATCGCGGTGGCCATGGGGGCGTGGATGCCGAGGCTGAGCCGCGTGGTCGACGCGGCTCCTCCGCCGAACCCGACGAGCACCCCGGCGGCACCCGTGCGCATGAGGTGCAGCGCGGGGGTGTACCCAGCGGCGCCGCCCACGATGACGGGCACGTCGAGTTCGTAGATGAACTTCTTGAGGTTGAGGGGCTCCTGGTTCTTGGAGACGTGCTCGGCGCTCACGGTGGTGCCGCGGATGACGAACAGGTCCACCCCGGCGTCGATGACGGTCTTGTAGAGCTCCTGGGTGCGCTGCGGGGAGAGCGCGCCGGCCACAGTGACTCCTGCGGCGCGGATCTCGGCAATGCGGCTTGTGACCAGCTCGGCCTTGATGGGTTCAGCGTAGATCTTCTGCATCCGCTTGGTCGCCTCCGCGGCGGGGAGGTCTCGAATCTCAGCGAGCAGCGGCTCGGGGTCGTCGTAGCGGGTCCAGAGTCCCTCGAGGTCGAGCACGCCGAGCCCGCCGAGTTGGCCCATGCGGATGGCGGTCGCGGGCGACACGGCGGAGTCCATGGGGGCGGCCAGCACCGGGATCTCGAACTGGTAGGCGTCAATGGTCCAGGTCACCGAGACGTCTTGCGGGTCGCGGGTGCGCCGGTTGGGCACCACGGCGATGTCGTCGAAGGAGTACACGCGCCGGGCACGTTTTGACCGTCCGAGTTCTAGTTCCGTCACGGCCCCAGCCTACCTTTGGTGTCCTTGCCCTGCCCCACAGGGAGGCACTGACTCGCCCGGTCGCGAAACTGCCCCACTGCTGCTGTGGCCGCATCCGCCGTGTGCCTTCATTTGAGGCGGGACAGTGGCATGCTGGGGTCATGGCTGTGACCGCTGACTCTCTCGACAACCTCCGCGCGCGCACGAGCATGAAGTGGCGCGCCCACGGCGAAGACGTGCTGCCGCTGTGGGTGGCCGAGTCCGACTTCCCGCTTGCGGAGCCGATCGCCGACGCCCTGCACGCGGCGATCTCTCGCTCCGACACGGGCTACGCGCCGCCGACGTCCGATCTGCCTGAGGCGTTCGCGGCGTTCGCCGCCGAGCGTTGGGGCTGGGAGCCCGACCCCGCCCAGGTGTGGACGACGACGGATGTCGGTGTCGCCATCGTCGAGACGCTGCGGCGCGTGACGAAGCCCGGTGAGGGCGTCATCATCACGCCGCCGGTGTACTTCCCGTTCTTCGATCTCGTCGAGGAGGCGGGTGCCGAGCTCGTCGAGGTGCCGCTGACGGGCGGGCTCACGGAGGGGTGGTCGCTCGATCTTGACGGCATTGAGCGAGCGTTCCAGGGCGGTGCGAAGGCGTTTCTGCTGTCGAACCCGCACAACCCGGTGGGTCGCCAGCACAGTGCGGACGAGCTGCGCGCGGTGGCGGAGCTCGCGGCTCGGTACGGCGCGACGGTCGTCAGTGACGAGATCCACGCCCCGCTGAGTTTCGCGGAGGCCCCGTTCACGCCGTTTCTCGCCGTCTCGGATGCCGCACGCGAGGTCGGCGTGTGCGTCACCGCCGCGAGCAAGGCGTTCAACCTTGCGGGCCTCAAGTGCGCGCTGCTGGTCACGGCGAAGGAGCCGTACTCGCGCATCATCGGCTCCATGCCGATGGAGGTGTACTGGCGCACGGGCATCCTCGGTCTGCACGCAACGATCGCCGCCTACCGCAACGGCGGCCCGTGGCTTGACGGCGTCATCCGCACCCTCGACGCGAACCGTCGGCTTCTGGCTGAACTGCTCACCGAGAAGCTCCCCGAGGTGGGGTACCGGATGCCCGAGGCCACCTACCTGGCGTGGCTGGACTTCCGCGAGCTCGACTGGGGTGCTGACCCTGCCGCGCACGCGCTCGAGCACGCGAAGGTGGCACTGAGCAGCGGGCCGCCCTTCGGAGCGCTGGGGACCGGTTTCGCCCGCCTCAACCTGGCGACGAGCCCTGAGGTGCTGATGGACGCCGTGTCGCGCCTCGCCGCCGCCCGCTAACTCCCGACGCTCGAACACCCATAAACCGCCTCCAGCCTCCCCCTCTGTGTGGGTGGACGTGCCCGCAACGTGGTGGACGACGAAGCAGGGAGACTTAAGCTCGGCGAGGGATGCCTGCTTCCGCCAGCAGACTGGCGAGTGCACCGCCGTGCGCCACATCCGACCAGACAATCCGCACAACGCCGGAAACCTGCCGCCGCAAACGGTCTTCGCGTTTCTTCTCCCGCCACACGTGTTCCCCCGGGTTCAGGTCGGTTCGAAATGTCGGCCGCAGGTACTTCGCCTTCCCATCAAACTCGCCCGCGACGTCGACGGAAGGCCAGTAATAGTCGACGGCCATCTCCCCGGCCTGATCGCTGAACACCACTTGAAGTTCCGGGGGTTCGAACCCGAGTTCACACATCACACCGCGCGCGAACGATTCACCGAACGAGTCCGACAGGTCCGTCGCGTTGGCGAGCACCGCCTCCGCGTGCCGTCGTCTGTAGCGCGGGTTGAGTCGCACGAGTTCCTGCTCGATGTCAGCTTTCGCCACCCGAAATTTGTTCTTTCTCCACAGCGCCCAGTCGACGCTGCCGACAGCCTGTGGGAACGGCGAGGCGAGTGCGACGTCAAGCACGGTGCGCGCGACATCCGTCACCAACAGACCGCCTCGTTCGATGACTCGATCAACCCCGTCCGCTATCGGATGCCTCACCACCCCATACCGCGAGCGCTGCTTGAGCGAGGACGACGCGACAGTGTGCACAACCTCTGGCCACGGCCCCGCGACCGGCACGTTCCACACGGCCGCAGCCGAGTAGCCGCAGAACACCACCTTCTGTGTGCTGGATACTGCGACCGCACGCATCCGGAGCACGTAGCGCTCACGCGGTGTCAGTGCCTCCCATTCTTCCGAGTCGCAGTAGACGCCTCGACGTACGCGCACGAGTTCGCCCCGTTGTGCTGCTCGTGGGTAGGCAGATTCGGGTAGACCACACCGCGCGCCATCGCTCGACAGTATGAGGCCGGAGGTGTGGTGAAGGTTCCTGGTCACGCCTCCATGGTGGCGAACCCGCAGCATCCCGAGCCTGACCGAGCTGCCCGGTGTGAGTTTCCGCCAGGCAAACGGCACTGTGGAGGAGCACTCGCCGACCGGTGCTCGTACACCCACTTCTTCACTCGAGCACCCCGATGTGTGTGGGTGGACGAGCCGCTAAGTGGGTGTCGGAGCCACCAGCTGCGGGTTGGTCCACCGCGCCCTCAGTTGCGGTAGTTCGGCGCCTCCACCACCATCTGGATGTCGTGCGGGTGCGACTCCTTCAAGCCCGCCGCGGTGATGCGCACAAACTTGCCCTTGGCGCGCAGTTCCTCGATCGTGCGGGCACCGACGTAGAACATGGACTGCCGCAGCCCCCCGATGAGCTGGTAGACGACGCTGCCGACCGGGCCGCGGTACGGCACCTTGCCTTCGATGCCTTCGGCGATGAGCTGCTCGTCGCTGGGCACATCCGCCTGGAAGTAGCGGTCGCGAGAGTAGGATGTCTGCGTTCCGCGGGACTTCATCGCCCCGAGCGAGCCCATGCCGCGGTAGCTCTTGAACTGTTTGCCGTTCACGAACAGCATCTCGCCCGGTGACTCATCCGTGCCGGCGAGCAGCGAACCGAGCATCACTGTCTCAGCACCCGCGACGAGTGCCTTCGCGATGTCACCCGAGTACTGCAGCCCGCCGTCAGCGATGATCGGAACCCCCGCCTCGCGGGCGGCAAGGCTCGCCTCGTAGACGGCCGTGACCTGGGGAACGCCCACACCTGCGACAACGCGGGTCGTGCAGATCGAGCCGGGGCCGACACCGACCTTGATGGCATCAGCGCCCGCCTCGACGAGAGCGGCAGCGCCCGACCGCGTTGCCACGTTGCCGCCGATGATGTCGATGCCGTCAAAGACACGGTCACCCTTGAGCCTGCGGATGATCTCGATCTCGCCGCGGGAGTCGCCGTTGGCCGTGTCGACCACGATGATGTCGACGCCGGCGTCGGCGAGCGCCCCCGCGCGGTCCCACGCGTCACCGAAAAAGCCGATCGCAGCACCGACCCTCAGGCGACCCTCCTCGTCCTTTGTCGCGTACGGGTACTGCTCTGTCTTGTCGAAGTCCTTCACGGTGATGAGACCGGAGAGGCGACCATCGGCATCCACGAGGGGAAGCTTCTCGATCTTGTGCTGCGCAAAGATGGCGACCGCGGCATCCGGGTCGATGCCCGTGGGGGCGGTGATGAGCGGCATCGGGGTCATGACGTCGCGCACGAGCGTCGTCGACTTCTCGAACTGCGAGACGAAACGCATGTCGCGGTTGGTGATGATGCCGACGAGTTTGCCATCACCCTCGACGACGGGCAGCCCCGAGACCCGGAACTGACCGCAGAGCGCGTCGACCTCGGCGACGGTCGCGTCGGGAGTCGTCGTCACGGGGTTGGTGATCATGCCCGACTCGCTGCGCTTGACCTTGTCGACGTAGGAGGCCTGGTCCTCGATCGAGAGGTTGCGATGCAGAACCCCGAGCCCACCCTGCCTGGCCATGGCGATCGCCATGCGGTGCTCGGTGACGGTGTCCATTGCGGCGGAGACGAGCGGGGTGTGCACGCTGATGCGGCGAGTGAGCCTGCTCGTGGTGTCTGCTTCGCTGGGGATGACGTCGGTGTGGCCGGGCAGAAGCATGACGTCGTCGTAGGTGAGGCCGATGAATCCGAAGGGGTCCGAGGTTTCCATGTGTCTCCAGGTCGTGTTCCTCTGTGTAACAGCCCGGATGCCTCGTTGATTCCGGTACTCAATCGTAACGGGTTGGCCCCAGCCTGGGGGTGATCACTTGGGTTGGGTAGCACGAGCGGCTCAGTTAGGCCATAATCGGCAGGTATCGTCAAAGTCGACGGCAGCCAGCACTCGAGAGATTCACGGTCTCCACTGGTCCGTCTTGGAGGTCTTAGTGCGCAATTCCGGCAGATCAAAAACTCGATCGCCTCTTATCGTCCGAGCCCTTTTTGCTTCCGTTCTTGCGGGATTCGCGTTCACCACGGTGGTGGGTGGTCCGGCGGTTGCGGATGAGGTGGGCACCGACGAGTACGACTTCATCTTCAGCGGCAACGTCAAGTATCAGGACGGGCCGCTCGAGGATGTCGTCATCATCGTTGAGGGTGGCGGCTACTCCGCAGAGGTGGAGACGGATGCCGACGGCCGTTGGCGCGTCGGTGTTCCGAATAAGGATGTCTACGAGATCACACTCGTGGAGGCGACCCTCCCCGAGGGGGTGATCGTCTCTGAAGAGGGCAACGACCGCATCACCATCACGGAGCGCGGTGCCACCATCGAGACTGAGTTCGGCCTCACGAACAACAAGACGGTCAACTTCTTCCTCGGTGCTGGTGAGCGTGTGGTGACGCCGTTCATCGAGCTCTTCATGACGAGTGTCATGAGTGGTCTGAACTTCGGCCTCATGCTCGCGCTCGCCTCGATCGGCCTCTCGCTGATCTTCGGCACGACCGGTATCGCAATCTTCTCCCACGCGGAGTCGGTGACCCTGGGCGCCGTGCTCGCCCTCGCCTTCGCGGTGACCCTGTCGTGGCCGATCTGGCTCACGGTGCCCGTCGTGCTCGTGCTGCTCGCGTTCGCCGGTTACGCGCAGGACTGGGCGATCTGGAAGCCCCTGCGAAAACGCGGGCTCAGTGTTGTTCAGCTCATGGTGGTCAGCATTGGTCTGTCACTGACGCTGCGCTACGTGTACCAGTTCTTCATCGGCGGCGGCACGACGCTGCTGCCGACCGATCCCGCCCTGACGGCGCAGATTTCGATCCTCGGACCGATCAAGCTGTCGATTGTCGACATGATCAGCATGAGCATCTCCATCGTCGTGCTCGTGGGTGTCGCCTACTGGCTCGTGTACACCCGCACGGGTAAGGCGACGCGGGCCATCAATGACAACGCCTCGCTCTCCGCCGCGTCCGGTATCGATGTCGACCGCGTGGTGCGGTTGGTGTGGATCCTGGGAACGACGCTCGCGGGTCTCTCCGGCATCCTCTGGGCGTACTTCCGTCCCGGCATCAAGTGGGACATGGGGTGGCAGATTCTGCTGCTCATCTTCGCGGCGGTGGTCCTCGGCGGCCTCGGCACCGCGTTCGGCGCGCTCGTGGGGTCGATCATCGTCGGGCTCCTCGTCGAGCTCACGCCACTGTGGCTCTCCAGCGACATCAAGTACGTTGGACCGCTGCTCATCCTGATCATTGTGCTGTTGGTGAGACCCCAAGGACTCCTGGGTCAGAAAGAGAGGGTCGGCTAAATGGATATCCTCGGCATCCTGTCGCAGACAGCGTGGTGGCTGCTCGCCCCCGAGACGATCGCCTACGCCCTCGCCACGGTGGGTCTCGCCGTGCACTTCGGTTACGGCGGCCTCCTGAACTTCGGTCAGGCCGGCTTCATGCTCATCGGCGGCT
>DAOMOV010000008.1:0-8951 GCA_035444505.1 Terrimesophilobacter sp. | reverse complement strand
CGGCTTCCCCTGGTGGGGGGCATCCTCGTCGGGATCGGCGCGTCGCTCGTCTTCGCCCTCATCCTCGGAATCCCGACACTGAGGCTCCGCGCCGACTACCTCGCGATCGCGACGATCGCGGCGGCCGAGGCGCTGCGCCTCATCGTGCAGTCGACGCTTCTCGACGACGTCACCAACTCGGCTGACGGTCTCGGCAACTACCACGAGAGCTTCCGGGCCGCGAACCCCATCCCGCCCGGCACCTACGGGTTCGGCCCGTGGGTGTACTCGGCGAACGACCTGTGGATCCGAATCTTCGGCTTCGCGGTGCTCGCGCTCGCCATCTGGGCCGTGTGGGCGCTCATGCGCAGCCCGTGGGGTCGCGTCGTGCGCGGCATCCGTGAGGACGAGGATGCTGTGCGCGCCCTCGGCAAGAACGTGTTCGCCTACAAGATGCAGGTGCTCATGATCGGTGGCGTGCTCGGCACCCTCGGCGGTGTCGTGCTCGTGCTGCCCTCGGCGGTCGTGCCGCAGGTGTACCTGCCGTCGCTCACGTTCTTCCTCTGGACGATCCTGCTCCTCGGTGGCGCCGCCACCATCTGGGGCCCCGTGCTCGGCGCCGGAATCTTCTGGCTCATCTACGCGTTCCTCGGGATCTTCCTTCCCGCGCTCGCGGCCGCCGGCTACATGCCCGGCGTGAGCCCGTCGCAGGCCGGCATCCTGCGCTTCGTCCTGGTGGGTCTCGCGCTCATGCTCATAGTGATCTACAGACCGCAGGGAATTCTCGGCGACAAGAGGGAGCTGTCATTCAATGCCCGCAAATAACGCACGCGTAAAGTCGACCGGGATCGCCGTCGGCGACCACGTTCCGGGGGTCGCCAAGACCGACCCGATCATGGTCATCGACAACGTCACCCGCCAGTTCGGCGGTCTCACGGCGGTCGACGTCGATCACCTCGAGATCCAGCGCGGCATCATCACCGCGCTCATCGGACCGAACGGTGCCGGCAAGACAACACTGTTCAACCTGCTCTCTGGGTTCGACAGCCCGGACACCGGTGCGTGGTCGTTCAACGGGACCGCGCTCGCCGGCATCCCCTCGTTCAAGGTGTCGCAGATGGGGCAGATCCGCACCTTCCAGCTCACCAAGGCGCTCAGCATGCTCTCCGTGCTCGAGAACATGAAGCTCGGGGCGAAGAACCAGACCGGCGAGCGCCTGTGGGCGTCCGTGCTGCCGTGGCTGTGGCGCGCCGAGGAGGAGGCCAACGAAGAGAAGGCCATGGAGCTGCTCACCCGGTTCAAGCTCGACGCGAAGGCGGATGACTTCGCCGCGAGCCTCTCCGGCGGGCAGCGCAAGCTCCTCGAGATGGCGCGCGCCCTCATGAGCGACCCGACCCTCGTCATGCTCGACGAGCCCATGGCGGGCGTGAACCCGGCACTGACCCAGTCGCTGCTCGACCACATCTTCGGGCTCAAAGAGCAGGGCATGACGGTCGTCTTCGTCGAGCACGACATGCAGATGGTTCAGCACATCGCCGACTGGGTCGTCGTCATGGCGGAGGGGCGCGTCGTCGCCGAGGGCCCGCCGGACGAGGTCATGAAAGACCCCGCGGTCATCGACGCGTACCTCGGGGCGCACCAGGACACCGACCTGGGCGTCGTCACGGGCCGCATCACGCTGCCCACCGATGATGCCCCGAAGAAGGGAAAGAAGTAGTGGCCGCCACAGACTCGAAGATGGTGCTCGAGGTGACCGACCTCGTCGCCGGCTACCTGCCCGGCATCGACATCCTCAACGGCTGCAACATCGAGGTGCGCGAGGGCGAGCTCATCGGCATCATCGGCCCCAACGGTGCGGGCAAGTCGACCCTGCTGAAAGCGATTTTCGGCCAGGTCAACATCCGCGGGGGGCTCATCACGCTGCACGATGAAGACATCACCCACCTGCCGGCCCACAAGCTCGTGGCGAAGGGCGTGGGGATGGTGCCGCAGAACAACAACGTGTTCCCGTCGCTCACGATCGCCGAGAACCTGCAGATGGGGCTGTTCCAGAACCCGAAGATCTACGACGAGCGCCTCGAGTTCGTGCTCTCGATCTTCGCGGAGCTGAAGTCGCGTCTCGGGCAGCGCGCCGGCTCGCTCTCCGGTGGTGAGCGCCAGATGGTCGCGATGTCGCGGGCCCTCATGATGGACCCGCACGTGCTCCTTCTCGATGAGCCCTCCGCGGGTCTCTCCCCGGTCCGTCAGGACGAGGCGTTCCTGCGGGTCTCCGAGATCAACAAGGCTGGCGTGACGACCATCATGGTGGAGCAGAACGCGCGCCGCTGCCTGCAGATCTGCGACCGCGGCTACGTTCTCGACCAGGGCAAGGACGCCTACACGGGCACGGGGCGCGAGCTCCTGCACGACCCGAAGGTGATCAGCCTCTACCTCGGCACGCTCGGCGAGGACGCCGCCTAGCGGCCGACTGAGAGCCACAGAAGGGCCCCCGACCACTCCGGCCTGGGGCCCTTCTCCGTTGAGCCCTCCACGAATCAATCGCGCCTCTTGGTGATTGAGGAGCGCGAAGCCCTTGGTGGTTGAGGAGCGCGAGTCTCGAAACCAACCAGCGGCGGCGATTTCGTGACGGTCGCTGCGCGACCTCCTCAATCACCAAGGGGGGCGGTGTTGGTGGTTAACGGGAAGGGCCCCGACCTTGCGGCCGGGGCCCTCCGTTGGTGCTGCTGTGCTAGTTGATACGGGTGTGGGTGTTGTCCTCACCGTACTGGAAGATACCGATCGTCGCCTCGGTGGGGTCACCCGCCGAGTCGAAGGTGATCGGGCCGGAGTAGCCGTCGTAGTCGACGACTCCACCGTCGAGGATGATCTGGGCGGCCGACGCGAAGTCGGTTGCCTTCTCACCGTTGCCCGAACCGCCGGAGACTTCCTGCAGCTTGCTGGCGATGTCCTGCGCGTCGGTCGAGTTCGCGGCGAGCGCGGCGAGCGCGAGCAGGATCACGGCGTCGTACGACTCAGCCGCGTAGCTGAAGTCGTCGCCCATGGGCGCGCCGAAGGCTTCCTGGTGGGCGTCGAGAAGACGCTGCTGGAAGTCGTCAGCGAGCACGGGGCCGGGCGTGGTGCCCTTGGCGCCGGTCAGCGAGCCTGCGGGCAGGTCCTCACCGAACTGCTTCAGGTTGCCGTCAACGAGGTAAAGATTCGACATGTCGAAACCCGCGTCTTTCAGCGCCGGCACGAGTGTGTAAATCTCATCAAATGAGACGATCGCAATCGCGTCAGGGTTTTGCGCGATCACGGCGTTCACCTGAGCCGAGAAGTTGGTGTCACCGGCGTTGAAGAACTCCGACCCGACGTGCGTGCCACCGGCACCTTCAAAAACCTCTCTGGTGACCTTCTCGAGTCCGGTGCCGTAGGCATCGTTAAGGATAATCATGCCGAGCGTGCTGTGTCCGTCCTCAGCAATGAGGTTCCCGAGCACTTCGCCCTGGAGCAGGTCCGAGGGCGCGGTGCGCCAGTAGAGGTTGTTGTCGTTCCAGGTGGTGAAGTCGGGCGACGTGTTGGCCGGCGAGAACAAGATGGTGTTCGCGCTGATGACCTGGTCGATGACGAGCTTCGACACGCCGGAAGCGGCGGCGCCGATGATGGCGTCCACGCCCTCGGCGAGGAGGTTCGGAACCGTGGTGGCGTACGCCTTGTTGTCGGGGTCGCCGGAGTCGCCGTAGGTGACCTCGACGGTGATGCCAGCATTGGCTTCGTTGATCTCCTTGACGGCGAGTGCGACGCCGGCTTCCTCGGGCGGACCGAGGAACGCGAGGCTACCGGTCTGCGGAAGCAGGGTTCCGATGTGCAGGGTCAGTTCTTCACGGTCGCCCGGCTGCTCCGGGGCGTCAGTGCCCGGGGTCGAGCAGGCGGAGAGCACGAGGGCTCCCGCACCGACGATGGCGATTCCGCTGAGAATCGACTTCAGGGACCGTGAGCGGGAGGCCGAGGCCTTCGCAAATACGCTCATGTTGCTCCTTGCGGTTCAAATGTGCTGACACGGCAGCGATCACTGCCGTTCCTGTCAAGTTATTGTCTTTCCGGCTGACCCACAACCCATCTGGGTTACAGCCGCGTAACTCAACGCAATCGTTACTTAGTCTGCGACTTTTGTGCCCCGTATGGGGGCTCGATTGTTGTGCCCGCGAATGGGTGTTACCGGTTGTTACGGTGCGGGCTTTGGTGAGTTCTTGGCGTCGAGGATGAAGACGCCGTAGTGCGAAGGCACCGCGGAGAGGTCGCTTCCGAAGTCGATTGACCCCGACTGGCCTTCGTAGTTGATGTTGTTGCCCCACGCGTCGCTCGTGTCGAGGACATGGAGGCAGTGTGCCCAGGAGTGGCAGCTGATTCCGTCGGCGGAGACGCCTGCGATGGTGCGCGAGATGGCAACGCCGCCGTCGTCACCGGCGACGGTGGCGGCGAGGGCGGCGAGGATGACGGCGTCGTAGGCTTCCGCGCCGGTTCGCTGGTCGGTGGCGCGGGGATCTGCGCTGCGCAGCCGTGTCGTGAACTCGTCATCCGCGGCGCCCCCGGCTCTGATGGCGAGGGCGCCTTCGAGCGTGCCCGGGGCAACATTGTGTCGTGCTATTACGGGGCTGGTGAGCCAGAGTGCGGGGGCGATGTCGGCTTCCGCGAGAGCGGTGAGCATGATGGTGTTCTGCTCGGTTCGTCCGGCTGAACCCGCGTAGACGACGACGTTGACGCGGGCGGCGTTGAGCTTGTCGATGATGGTGTCGGGATTGCGCATGCTGGGGGTGAGCGCGAGGGTGGTGACGAGTTGGCTCTGAGCGGCGGGGAGTGCGTCGGCGAGCGAGTCGCGGATTCCCTTGCCCGTTGCGTCGGAGAAGTAGACGACGCCGACGCGAGCTCGAGGGGGCAGTTGGGCGGCGATCCCGGCTCCGTCGTAGGCGGCGGAGGGGAGGGTGCGTGCAAAGAGACCGGACGCGTCGATAGAGCCGGCAGAGGGATCGCTGATCGCGGGCGAGATCACCATGACCCCGGCCTCCACGGCGAGGGGTGCGAGTCGGCGGGCGAGGTCGACTGAGGAGGGACCGATGACGACGTCGACTCCGCGGTCGACGAGCTCGGCGAAGGATTCGGCGAGAGTTTCGGTCGAGGCGTCGCCGGAGTCGCGGTGGACGGTGACAATGGGAACTCCACCGACGCCGCCGGCTTCGTTGATTTCTCGCACCGCGAGCTCTACTCCTGCGACTTGGGCGAGGGCGATGCCAGCGTCGCTGCCGGTCATGGGGACGAGGCTGCCGATCAGCAGTTCGCCGTCTCCGAAGGATCCTTCGGGGGTGGGGGTGGGGCTCGCTGAGGGTGAGGGTGTCGGCATGGGGTCGCCGGAGCATCCGGCGAGCACGAGTGCGGTCAGCGCGAGGGCCGCTGCTGCGGTTCGGATGCGCGGCACAGTTCTCCTCCTTCGCGTCACCGTGAGAAGACTACTCCGGCCTCAACCGGGCAGGGGTGAGGCGCGGCGGGTTGCGCGGCCGGTGACGACCATGTCGGTCATGAGGATGATGAGGGCGATCCAGACGAGCAGGAATCCGGCCCAGCGTTCGAGCGGCATTGGCTCCCCCATGATGAAGGCGCCGATGATGAACTGCAGCACGGGCGCGAGGAACTGGGTGAGGCCGATCCAGACGAGCGGCAGGCGGCGGGATGCGGCGGCGAAGAGCAGCAGCGGTACGGCGGTGACGATGCCCGTGGATATGAGCAGGAGCGTGTTGGCGATGCCTGCGGTGCCGAAGACGATGCCGTCGGTGGTGGCGACAAACCACAGCATGACGATGGCGGCGGGGGTGAGCCAGGCCGTTTCGATGGTGAGTCCGCTGACGGCGTCGACACGGGGGCCGACCCACTTTTTGACGAAGCCGTAGAGTCCGAAGCTGAAGGCGAGCACGAGGGATATCCACGGGAACTGCCCGTATCCGATGGCGAGCACGAACACGGCGACGGCACTGATGCCGACGGCCGTCCACTGCGCGGGACGCAGTTTTTCGCGCAGGATGAACACCCCGAGTAGCACGGTCACGAGCGGGTTGATGAAGTAGCCGAGTGAGCCTTCGACGATGTGGCCGCTGAGGGTGGCGAATACGTAGACGAGCCAGTTGACGACGATGAGGGTTCCGGCGACTCCGAGGAGAACCAGCAGGCGGGGCTGCCGCACAATGGCGATCAGTTTCTGCCATGACCGGGTGAAGGTGATGAGGGCGACGCAGAAGACGAGGGAGAAAATGATGCGCCATGCAACGATCTCTATGGCCCCAGCGGGGACGAGGGAGACGAAGAAGACGGGGAGGAGTCCCCAGAGGAGGTAGGCGCTGACGGCAAAGACGAGCCCGGGTTTGTGGGCGTTGGTGTCGGTTGCGCGTGCGGCGGCGTTCATGGGGTCCTTGTGCTGTGATCGGGAAAAGGCCCACCCGGTCAACCGGGTGGGCCTTGCCGCTTGAGTGTCTCTAGCGTACGACTACAGCGAGTACGTCGCGTGCCGAGAGCACGAGCAGGTCGTCGCCGCCGTACTTGACTTCGGTTCCGCCGTACTTGGAGTAGATGACGCGGTCGCCGACGGAGATGTCGAGCGGAACGCGGTTGCCGTTGTCGTCGATGCGGCCGGGACCGACGGCGACGACTTCGCCCTCTTGGGGCTTCTCTTTCGCGGTATCGGGGATGACAAGGCCGGAGGCAGTGGTCTGCTCGGCCTCGACCTGCTTGATGACGATGCGATCTTCGAGCGGCTTGATGGACACCGACACGTCGTACCTCATTCTTTCTCGTGCGTTTCTGGTTGCACTGTTTGTTGCTGGCAAATTCGTGGGTTAGCACTTTCGGTGTGAGAGTGCCAGATCAACTGTACTCGGCTCGCTGGCAGTCTCGCAATGTGAGTGCTAACGCGCATCCGTTCTTGCTCTGTCCTGTGACGTCCAAGATGAAGGAGCCGACCGAGCCGGTGGGTGTAAGACTGGGGCGGTGGAGAAGAGCGAACTCGTGCAACTGCTGTCACCGGAGGGGCTGCGGCTGCTCGACGAGCTGCCCGACTACGGCGAGGTCACGGATGTCGTGGGCGCCGTCTCGCGGTTGCGCGCGGCTGGCCACGCCCCCGCCCTTGTCGCTGCGGTCATGAGCCAGTCGCGGCTGCGGCGGCGAGCACGCAACAAGTTCGGTGAGTTCGCCGAGCGGATGCTCTTCACCGAGGCGGGGCTCGAGCAGTCGACGAGGCTCACGGTCGCTGCGCTGCACGCGCGTCGCTTTCAGGATGCCGGCTGCCGCTCCGTGGCCGATCTGGGCTGCGGAATCGGTGGTGACGCGCTCGCCTTCGCCGCACTGGGCCTCGTTGTGACGGCCGTGGAGCGTGATGAGGTGACGGCGGCCGTCGCGTCGTTCAACCTCGCGCCGTGGGACAACGCACGCGTCGTGCACGGCGACGCGGAGAACTTCGACGTGTCCGACGCAGACGGTGTCTTCCTCGACCCGGCGCGGCGCACAGCGTCGAAGCGGCTGTCGAACCCGGCCGACTGGTCCCCTTCCCTCGGGTTCGCTTTCGGGCTGGGCGAGCGGATGCCGACAGGCGTCAAGCTCGGCCCGGGAATCGACCGCGGTCTCATCCCTGAGAATGCCGAAGCCCAGTGGGTGTCGATGGGGGGCGATGTCGTCGAGCTGGGAGTCTGGATGGGCGCGGTGGCGAGGCCGGGCATCCGTCGTGCCGCACTCGTCATTGGTGAGCGCGACGGCGCTACGTCCAGTGCCGAGCTCACTGCTGCCGCTGACAGCGACGACGCCCCGGTGGGTGAGCTGGGCGAGTTCGTTTACGAGCCCGATGGTGCGGTCATCCGGGCCAGGCTCATCGGCGACCTCGCGAGGCGGTTGGGCGCGACAATGCTGAGCGAAGACATTGCCTGGCTCTCTTCCGAGACTCGAGTCGACACGCCTTTTGCGGCGCGGTTCCGCGTCATCGAGTCGCTCCCGTTCGACGTACGTGCCCTCAAGAGACTTGTGGCGGCACGCGGGCTCGGCACGCTCGAGATCAAGAAGCGCGGGGTGGATGTCGACCCCGCCCAGTTGCGTGCGAAGCTCGCCCCCAAGGGGCCGAACTCGGCGACGCTCATTGTCACCCGGGTCGCGGGCCAGCGCACGGTGCTACTGGCAGAGCGCGACTGAGCGAAGCGTGAACCGCGCGGGCAGCCGAGTGCCTCGGCACCCGCGCGGGCGAAGAAAAAGTGTCGGGCCGCACTGTCGCGCGACCCGACACCGTGGCAGAAATCAGGTACCGGGGATCTGGCTGATGATGCCGCCGTACGATCCGAGGAGGAGGAGCGGAAGGAGGATCGAGAAGACCATGATCAGAAGCCACAGCGCGGTGAACACGTAGCCGAGGATGGTGCCCCAGAGCGCGAGCTGCTGACCGCCCTCACCGGTGCGCTTGATCTGTCCGAGTGCGATGTGACCGCAGATGATGCCGGCGGGAGCAAAGACGAACGCGCCGATAAGGGCGATGATGGCGAGGGTGTTGGTCCTGGGGCCAGTCGGGGCGGCCGCGTATGGCTGGCCCTGGGGGGCGGGGGGAGCAACGTTAGGGTCAGTCATCTGAAACTTCTCTCTTGTGCTGATGGGTATCGCCCGTATTCGGGCACCACCCATAGTGTCAGTGCCCCGAATGGGTGTCAATGAGACTCGCGTTCCGTCCTAGACCCGAATCTGGCTGACGGGCAGGGTGGAGTCGGCGCCGAAGCCGAGGCCGGACGGCGGGTGCCCGGCCGCGACGAGTTTGGCGCCGAGTGCCGCGATCATGGCGCCGTTGTCGGTGCACAGGCGAAGGGGAGGAATGCGAAGCCGGATGCCTGCCTCGGCGCACCGGGCGGCCGCAGCCTCACGGAGCCGCGCGTTGGCGACGACGCCCCCGCCGAGGAGCAGTCGGGGGATGTCGTGCTCGGTGC
>DAOMOV010000007.1:0-23122 GCA_035444505.1 Terrimesophilobacter sp. | reverse complement strand
GAGCGCACCAGCGTGTACACGATGGGGTACACGACGAGCGCACCGAGAATGACGAGCGCGGGAGCAAGGAAGGCAAGTGCGACGAGAATTGCCCGGCGACGTGAGCGCCGGGCGAGGCGATTGTGGTCGCCTCGCCCGGTCTCACTGGCGGCCGGAGTTACCACTGTCTGGGTCATGGTCTAACTCCGTCCGTTTTTCTCAGTACGAGGCGACTGCCGCGTCTTCGAGCTTCTGCTGGATTCCGGCGATGTCGCTCGGGTCTTGCAGGAACTCGATCATGATCTGCCAGAAGCCCTGGCCGACGGTGCCGCCGAACGCACTGGGCGTCAGGTCGGACATGTCGAACCGGAAGGTCTCTGCTCCCGCGAGCGCTTCGGCGATCTGCGTGGCTGTTGCGTCGGGGTACAGGGCAGTATCGACTCCCTGGTTGGGCGACGTCAACCCTCCAAGCGGTACCCACACCTCAGCGGCCTCGGGGCTCGCAAGGAACTCCATGAGTGCGTGAGTTGCGGCGTCGTCGACGAGTGCGACGGCGACGTCACCGGCACCAACGACCGCAGGTGCGGATCCGTTGATCGACGGGAAGTCGTAGAACAGGGCGTTCTCGCCGACCGTCGAGTTGCCGTCGTCGGTGATGACCCCGGCCACGAAGTCACCCTCATAGACGGTTCCCGCTTGCGGGTTCGAGCCGAACACCTCGGTGACCGTCTCCGGGAACGTGCGCTGCACGGCGCCCGACTGCACGAGGTCCGTGCCCCAGAGGGTGGCGAGCACTTCGAGCGCTTCGGTGACCGAGGGGTCGGTCCACGGGATCTCGTGGTTCGTCAGCTGGTCGTACATGTCGCCGCCCGCAGTGCGGAGGTAGACGTTCTCGAACCAGTCGGTGAGGGGCCAGCCCACGTCGGCTCCGATGGAGATGCCGGCGTAGCCGCTGTCGGCGACGAGTCGCAGCTGGGCCAAGAAGTCATCCCAGTCGGCGGGCGCGGTTGCGCCTGCGGCGTCATAGATGTCGGCGTTGTACCACATCGTCGACTTGTTGGCGCCCTTGAACCACACCCCGTAGAGGGTGCCATCGGCAGAGCCGAGGTCGATCCAGCTCTGTGCGTAGTTCGCTTCGACGGCGGCCGTGGCGGCGTCGTCCAGCGGGATCAGGTTGCCGTCGCTCGCGAGCTGCTGAAGCAGTGCGGGCTGTGCGAGGAGCGCGACGTTGGGCGGGTTGCCGCCGGCGATCTGCGTTCCGAGCGTGGTGGCTGCCTGGTCTCCGAAGCTCGTGTAGTTCACGGTCGCCCCGGTCTGCTCTTCGAAGAGGTCGAGGACCGCTTCGAAGTTGGCCTGCTCTCCGCCGGACCACGCGGCGGCGACTTCGAGGGTCTGGCCCGAGAAGTCATTATCGGCGGGTTCTTCGGGGGTTTCTCCTCCGGGTGAGCATGCGGTGAGGGTCAATCCGACCGCACCGACGATGGCTACCGGGAGCAGAAGCTTTTTGCGCAGGATGTTACTCATGTGCTTCCTCCTCACTAGGGCCCCGTTGCCGTGGTGAGTCATGGGCGGGGCGACGTTGCTGTTGCTGCGAGAACTCGGCCCATATGAAACCGGTTCCAGTCACACGCTAGTTAGGATTCAGAAAGTCTGCAAGCATCTATCAGAAAAGTTTTGCCGATTTTGTGGTAACGGTTCCATATCGCGATGCTTCTCAGTAGGCTGTGAACCGCACCAGCAGGGAAGTGGGGGTGGGCACTGTGCGCGGGATCTCCGAAGTCGCGCGGCTCGCCGGTGTGTCGAAGTCGACCGCGAGCAGGGCGCTGAGTGGCCACGGTTACGTGTCGGATGAGTCGCGCGAGAAGGTGATTCGGGCGGCGTCATCGATTGGTTTCGTGGTGTCGGCGAACGCCGCGAGTCTGGTGACAGGGCGGACCCGCAACGTGGGTGTTGTTGTGCCGCACATCAGCCGTTGGTTCTTTGCGGAGGTGCTGGAGGGCATCGAGCGCACGCTCATCGAGGCGGACTACGACTTGACCCTGTACCGCTTGAGCGATGATGCGGCGAAGCGCCGCAGGGTGTTCGAGTACTTTCTGGTGCGCAAGCGGGTGGATGCGGTGATCTCGGTGGGCATCTCTCTCACGAGCGATGAGGTCGACATGCTGCACAATCTGGGCAAGCCTGTGGTGGGTGTCGGCGGCGAGATCAACGGTATTGCGACGTTGAGCATTGACGACGTGGCGGCGGGTCGGTTTGTGACTGAGCATCTGGTGAGCCTCGGCCATGAGCGCATCGTGCACTTGGGGGATGACACGGATGAGCAGGCCGATTTTCACGTGCACGATCGGCGTCTGGCGGGGTTCTGGCAGGCGCTCGATGAGGCGGGTTTGAGGCATCCGGATGACTTTGTACGTGTGGACTACTCCATACCGGCCGGCTATGAGGCGGCCCTGAAACTGCTCGCGGACCCCGACCGGCGACCGACGGCGATTGTGGCCGGATGCGATGCGATCGCCATCGGGGCGATCACGGCGGCGCGGCAGTTGGGCATTCAGGTACCGTCGCAGCTGTCGGTGATCGGCATCGATGGGCACGACCTGGCACCGATGTTCGGACTGACGACTCTCGAGCAGGAGCCGGCGAAGCAGGGCGAGCTCGCGGTGAAGGCGGTGCTGGAGCGATTGGCTCACAACGACTCCGACCCGGCGAACGACCGCATGGTGATGCCGGTGTCGCTGGCGGTGCGCTCGAGCACGATGGCCCCGCCCGCAGAGCAACCCGCCTGACGGACGCGTCAACGAAGGAGGGCGCCCCCGCTTGTGCGGTGGGCGCCCTCCTCGTGGAGCGGGATTACTTCAGTTCGACGGTGGCGCCGGCCTCTTCGAGCTGGGCCTTGGCCTTCTCGGCGGTCTCCTTGTTGGCGCCTTCGAGCACGGTGCCGGGAACGCCGTCAACGAGGGCCTTCGCCTCGCCGAGGCCGAGGCTCGTGAGGGCGCGCACCTCCTTGATGACCTGGATCTTCTTGTCACCGGCGGCGGTAATGACGACGTCGAACGAGTCCTTCTCGTCCTCGACGGCGGCGTCGCCGCCACCCGCGGCGGCGGGCGCAGCGCCGGCGACGGCAACGGGGGCGGCGGCCGTGACCTCGAAGGTCTCCTCGAACTTCTTGACGAACTCGCTCAGCTCAATGAGCGTGAGCTCCTTGAACGCGTCGAGCAGCTGGTCGGTGGTGAGCTTTGCCATTGTGTACTCCTAGTTTCTGGCTGATTTGCGAGCGGGTTGCCCGCGTGGTCGGTGGGGTTTCTTACGCGTCTTGCTTCGCCCGGAGGGCGTCGACCGTGCGCACTGCCTTCGAGAGCGGTGCGTTGAACAGGTACGCGGCGCCGAACAGCGACTGCTTGAATGCGCCGGCAAGCTTTGCCAGCAGCACCTCGCGGGTCTCGAGTTCAGCGAGTTGGTTTACCTCGCTGGCGCTGAGGGGGTTACCGTCGAAGTATCCGCCCTTGATGATCAGCAGAGGGTTGGCCTTGGCGAAGTCCTTGAGTCCTTTCGCGACGGTGACGGCGTCTCCGTGCACGAAAGCGATCGCGGAGGGGCCGACGAGCTCGTCGTCGAACGAGCTGATGCCCGCCCGGTTGGCCGCGATCTTGGTCAGGGTGTTCTTCACCACGGCGTAGGTGGCGTGCTCACCGATGGAGCGACGAAGCTGCTTGAGCTGCGCCACGGTGAGCCCGCGGTACTCGGTGAGCAGTACGGCGTTCGAGCTCTCGAATTTCTCCGTGAGTTCGGCGACGGTTGCTTCCTTGTTCGCCATGGCACTCCTTCTTGTTGGGTGACCGTTGGCGTTGTCCGTCGGGCAAAAGAAAAGCTCCGGCGCACGCGCACGGAGCAAGAGATTCCGGATTCCGGAGACTCGACTTCACACACCTGCGCGGGTTTTCGCTTCTGCGAGACTTCGCGGTGCGCCTTGCGGCACACCGAACCAGCGGTCTTTGGCTTCGTCAATCCTACGTGGGCGCACCGCTTTCGCGCAAACTCACTCCGCGGGGCCACGGGGAGCCGTGTTGGCTGATGAAGTGTTCGATGATCGGCTTGTGCATGTTGATACCGATCTGCGGAACCGATTTGAATCCGCTGGCCCGTGTGGTGCCGTAGGGCTTGGTGCCTAGGCGGACATTTGGTCAAGAACACTTCGCGAACCAGCTGGCTCTGCAATCTGACCGCTCGACGGTTTGCCCAAGACCAACTCGTCAAACCACACCGTTGCGCCCCTGAGCGTACCGCCATCAAGGCAACTCCGGCCTCGCGGCCCTGGCCCCGATTCGTGGGATCGCCGACAGCCTCCTCGAGCTTGGTGCTCCGGTAGTGTGGGGGCATACTCCAAATCAAGTAAGGAATACAGGCCAAGTTCGATCCCTCTGCGACGCACCTCGAAAGCGCTGTGCGATCGGTTGGTTCACGTCAAATCATGCACGATCTTCCCTACCTGACTTTGTCAGAAGCGAGCGAGCTAATCGCAGACCGAAGCATCTCACCCCTCGAGTACACCTCTACTTTGCTTGATCGAATCAACGAACTCGACCCGTCCTTACACGCATTCACGAACACTCGAGCCGAGGGGGCTCTCCGTGATGCGCGCCGCGCAACGGACGAGATACGCGACGGGTACTGGAAGGGCCCCTTTCACGGTATTCCCTACGGTCTCAAAGACATCATTGATTTTGAGGGGTTGCCGACTACGGCAGGCTCGGCATCCCTCGAGAACTCGATTGCAGGTCAGCATTCCACTGTTGCGCGAAAGCTGAATGACGCAGGCGGCATATGCATGGGTAAGCTGGCCACCCACGAATTCGCCGCGGGAGGCACACCCCTCGATCAGCCATGGCCGCCTGCGAAGAACCCTTGGAATCTGAGCCATGATCCAGGTGGATCATCGAGTGGCAGCGCGGTTGCGCTGTCAGCGGGTCTCCTGCCGGCGACGATAGGAACGGATACAGGGGGTTCCATCCGCGGACCCGCGACCTCATGCGGGATTGTCGGAATGAAGCCTGCGTTCGGTCGAATAAGTCGAAACGGAGTTCTTCCGCTCTCACACACCTTCGATCACGTAGGGCCGATGGCCAGGAGTGTGAAAGACGTCGCAATACTGCTGCAGGTTCTATCTGGACACGATGCCGCTGATGCGCACTCCGTGGCCTATGGCGCCATCGATTACACGGGCGCCTTGCGAGGCGGGGTCGAGAATCTTCGCGTCGGATTCATCAGGCATTTTCATGACACGGATACGGATGACGTCGATCCAGCGATTGCAACGAGCATCGAGGCGGCGAGCCGCACCCTCAGTCGACTTGGCGTAGCAGTTGAGGATATATCCGTCGAGCCGTTGGCCGCCTACGCGAGCGTCTACGACACGATAATGCTCTCCGAAGCGTACAGGATTCACCGGCGGAGACTTACGGAAGACCCTTCCGGATACGGGGAGCTCACCCGCGCCCGGTTACTCAAAGGCGCGACGATCACCGAGGCTGAATACTCTGCTGCAGTCCAGTTGCGACAGAACCTGATCCAGAAGTTCACAACTGCAACAAGCGGCTTCGATGCCATCATCTGCGCCTCGAGCATGGACACTCCCGCACCGTTGAACGATCGTAAACGCCTCGTTCACACGTATTCGAGACAAGCGCGCAAAGTCTTTAATGTGGTGAACGCACCCGCGATGTCCATACCTGTCGGCTTCACCGACTCGGGCATGCCACTGGGCATGCAGATTGCCACGGCCTCGTCGAACGAGTCAGCCATCTTGACTCTCGGGCATGCATACGAGCAGGAAACGGGATGGCTCAGACGCACACCGCCCTTGGATCACTAAGCGCAGTAAGAATCCAGCGTGCCGGATCACTCGCCGTCGACGACCGTCGAGACACCTGAGCAACTCGCAGTGTTTTGCAGGGGAGTGATCACGTCCGCATTCCGGGCTGAAAATGGAGCAGCCCCCTAAGATACAGACCATGGCAAAGCTGTCGACAGGAAATCATCATGATTTTCGACCTGTGAAAGCTCTCAGCGCGTCGCTCGCGGCAGTTCAGCAACTCGAGATGATGGTATCGACGGGAAGCCTTCGCCCAGGCGACCGGCTTCCGCCAGAACGTGAGCTTGCTCAGTTCCTTCAGATCAGTCGCCCGACGCTACGAGAAGCCATACGCGCACTCCGCTTGATGGGACTGGTTGAGAGCCAGCAGGGTCGCGGAACATTCATAGCCCCCGATGCACAGGCCACACACCGACCCAGCAGCACCGTATCTCCCCAAATCGAACTGGATCGCGCTGACGTACAGCAGATCGTAGAGGTACGGGCGGCGATTGAATCTGGACTCGCGAGGCTGGCCGCATCGCGAATCGACGAAGACCAGCTGCAGAAATTTGCCCAGATCCTCGAAACAATGGCGAGCACTGCGGAAAAGCACAAGCTGCTCCAACTCGACATTGAGCTGCACGAGCTCGTCGCCTCAGCCAGCGGGAACGCGCCGCTGACTGAGTATCTTGCATCCAACAAAAAGATCATCAGTGTTGCGCGGTCTCGAACCATGGAAGTGCTCAAGGTGCGCCAGCGAATAATCGCCGACCAAGAGCGCATCTACCTTGCGCTTAAGAACGGGGACTCTAGAGAAGCGGGCGAAGCAATGTGGGACCACCTCTCCGGTGTAATCGATTCGTACATGGTGGGGTCAAATTAACGCTGGGAACCTTCCGATCACCCAGTGCGTCTGGTCACCCGTGACTTGGCACCCAGGTGCTGATCAAACCACTCAGCGATCGCACTACAGGTTTCAGCACCATGGGTCTCATAGCTCCTGTAGTGGGTCGTATCCCGATGGACCATCAACTTGCGCTCACACCGAGCAGACTCGTACAGATCCATAGCGTGCTTCTCGGGGGTGACGAGATCGCCCTCGACCGTGATGAACAGAGTCGGTGCGGTGACAAACGGCATCGCGCGAAGAGGTCGGTAAGACATCACCGCATCCGCAACCGCAAGGCTGACCTCCTTGGGAACCCTATTGGCCACATCAGATTTGGCACCCGTGGCCTCCCGCTCCTTGAACGGCAACGTGATCTCGCGAACCGGATCAACGAGCCTCCCTCTGCCAGCGATTCGCTGCTCCCTGTCCACCTCGAGATCGTGGAGAAACACTGCCCACTCTTCGGCGTTCCGCATCCCCCGAAGCCACTCCGGTCCATCCGAAATGGGAAACTGTGCCACAACCGCCGACACCCTCACGTCTCGGGATGCAAGCATGATCGCGTTGCTCGCTCCCGTGGCTCCGTTTCCAAATGCCCCGATTGAGTTGGGGTCGACGAAGTCGAGTGCCTGCACGTAGGTCACAGCGTTCTCAAGATCGCGAATCTGCCGCTCCAACACGAGAGCAGCCGAGTGGTCATCCCGGCGGATTTCTCTGTAGTCGACGCTGAGGACACCGAGGCCTTCCTGGGTGAGCGCCTCATGGTATTGCAGGTATAAACGTGCATCCTTTGAGCCCATCCAGCCGGGACCCTGCACGACCACGCGCTCCGGTGTGCGCGAATTATCTGGAGTCCGCCAGAGGGCCGACACCTCTTCTCCGTCACTGGTGAACTCGACGACCTCAGTTCTCATTTAGTTCTGGTCCAATCTAGGTCTGTACTTCAACGAGCTGGGCGCGCTCTTCTGGGCTCATGGCCTCAACCCACCGGCGCGCGAGCAGAGCCTCCGTGCCGGCTAGCCCTACAGAAATGAACACCGAAGTGCCGGGTTCACTCCGACTCCACGGCTCGGACGAATCATTTATAGAGAGGAGTTCTGACAGCGACAGTGCACTCCGTCCAGCCGCGCGATCAATGGGAACACCCTCGTAATCCTCGAGCTGAGGAATCGAGTCCGTCACAACGACAGACGCGTTGGCAACAAGATCAATCGGACACTCATGGAACTTCGCCGACTTACGACCCATGGTCGTCACGTGTGCGCCCGGCTTGATCCAATCGGTCTCGATGACGGGCACGTTGGAACTTGTCGACAGAATGACGATGTCTGCATCCCGTACCGCTGCTTCGGCCGACTCCGCCGTGATCGTAGAGATGTTGTACACCTCCTGAGCATGCTTGGCAAAAGCTTCGCGCCCGACCACACCACGGCTGAACACTCGCACCTCCGATAGTGAGCGCACGGCGTTGATCGCCCAGAGTTGGCTGTAAGCCTGGGGACCCGTGCCGATGAAAGCGATCGTTGAGCTTTCGCGAGACGAAAGGGCGTCAACTGCCACCCCACCGATTGCGCCGGTGCGACGCTCTCCCATCAGGTGCCCAATGGCAATCACGTCAGCTTTCCACGAGGCTCGATCGAATGAGGCAACGACCTGATTGCCCTCCCGGTTTCCGTGATAATAAGCCCGGAAGCCGAAAGACTCTCCCAGCAAAGCCCCCGCAGAGAGCACAATTCCCTCATCGTGTGCGCTGGAGAATAGCCGGGGCGGTGCGATCAAAGCGTCGCGGCCGTATGCCAGCAGTGCTTCCCTCATGACCTCGATCGCCAAACCAGGCTGAAGTGAAGTGATGTCTTGATCAGTTACGACGTACATGTCGCCTCGCTTTCGTTGTCCACTGCAGGAAGACCTAATCGATTTCGTAAGAACTTGAGAATCTCGGATGAGATCGTGTCGAAATGACGCAGATAAGCGTCGTAATGACCGCCTCCCGAGAGCAGTATCAATTCAGCAGAACCAGAACTTGCTGCGGCGAGCTTCCTGGCATGCTCAGCGGGAACGATCTGATCGTCTTCGACCGCGAATAGGAGCAGGCCACCCTCGCTGGCCTCGCGGGCACGAGAGAGTGGCGCGAATTCAATAATCTCCTCTGCACTCTTCAGCGGACTCTCCGTTGGAACCAAGGCAGCAGGAATCTCGCCCTTGATTCCGACAGCACGAGCTCGCTCCTCCCCAGAGATCATTATTTCCTTGGTGTTGCTAACAAAGGCCTCTGGCTCCCCCACGACGCGTCGCAGTCTATTTTCTGAGAGCCTGACGAGCAGTGCCTCCCACTCATCGGCCGAGCGCATCCCCCTCAGCCAATCCTCTCCGTCGACAACTGGCGAAATCGACACACAGCATCGAACTCTGCTGTCTACGGCAGCGGTGTAGGCGGCCACGCCTCCCCCGAAACTGAAACCGAGCAGGCAGCGGCGACCCTGATCCACCTCGTCGCGTGTCTCCAGGTAGGACAGGGCATTCCTGACGTCCTCAACCTGCTTGAGAGGGGAAATCTGGCCGCGGTGGCCTTCGCTCTCGCCCCAGCCGCGATAGTCGAACATGAGAACAGAGATGCCCGCGTTGACAAAGAATTCGACATAAGGCTCATAGAATTTGGCGAACTTCGTCCCGGTGAATCCCGGACAGAACACAACCGCGGGGCCAGGGTAGGAACTGGCAGCGAAGAACCAGCCGCTGACTCGCTCATTGTCGCTGAAGAACTCGACCTGTTCAGGCTTCATTGCCGCAAGCCAGAGTGAAAGCCGGAAGAACGTCTCGTGCTATCAGATCCAATTGGGCCTCGTAGTCGTCGAAGTGAAGCCTGAGGTCCAAGATGATCTCTGAGAATCCGAGCTGCTCCAACTCCAGAAGTTGATCGACACATTGTTCAGGCGTGCCTGAGATCACCATTCCGGAGAGATCCGCAAGCGAATCGAATTCCCCCTCCCAGGCGCGATTCCCGCGGGCTTCATCCAGCAAGGAGCCCATGACTTCATTGGGCAGTGAGTCTCTCGCCGAACCGAACACAGACACAAGAGGCATGTAGGCGGCGGTCAGCTGCTTCGCCCGGGAAGACGAGAGTTCGGCCAGTTCCTCGAGGCGCGATCTGAGGATTCGAGAGGGTGCTCGGGCTGGCAGCCACCCGTCGCAGTATTCCGCGGCCCGAACCACGCTGCCCCGCGAGCTCCCCCCGTACCAGATAGGAGTTTGAGCACCCGCAGGGGGGTTGATCCGTACACCGTCGAACTGAAAGAAACGGCCGGTGAAGCTGACCTCGTCGCCCGAGAACGTTGCACGAAGCACCTCAGCGAACTCTCTAGTGCGTGCAAATCTGCTGCCATAGTCCGTGCCCGTGGCCTCGAACGGTAGGCGCGGCTGCCCCGCACCGATTCCGGCGACGACCCGGTGAGGCCCCGCAATATCGGCGATACTGCCAAACATCTGACTAACGAGCAGCGGATGCCGAAACGGCACGGTCACCGCAGTTCCCAACCCAATGGTCTCGGTAGCCTGAGCCACCGCGGAGAGGGTAGTGAACGGCTCCATGAAGCGCGATGTCTGGTCCTCGAAGCCGTGTGGGCGGAACGCCAGATGGTCTCGCACCCACACTGACGCGAACCCCCAGCTCTCCAGTTGAGGCGCGAGATCTATAACCAGCCGAGTACTCGAGTGTCGACCGAAGTGTGGAAGTAATACGCCGAGTTTCACACGACTCTCCTCGAACACACTGAGCCACCGAGGGTTAGTTCGTCGCTACACACTTACGCGCCACCGTACCTCGGCCGCCTGCAATACCAGGTAGGCAGCGATTGAGACCGCGACGAGAATGAGCACTAGAGCGTAAAGCTCGGCGACTGCGAAGCTGGTCGCCGACACAATAAGCATTCGACCAATCCCGACTACTCCGGTGAGCATTTCCGCTGCGACCACTCCCTTGATTCCCTGCACTATGGCGAGGCGAAGTCCCCCAATGAGCATCGGAACCGCCGAGGGGACCACAACCGTACGAAACGAGCGACCGAACTTCGAGCCATAGCTGTGAGCCATCTCCAAAAGATGCGGCGGCGCCATGCGCAGCCCTGAAGTCCAGGTCAAGATCGTCGGCGCCAACGCGAAAGCCAGAATGGTCACGACCCTGGTCTCGGTGCCGAATCCCCAGATCAGTGCGAACGCCGGGATAAGCGCAATGTTCGGCGCAGCCATTGCGGCGTTGACAAAGGGTTCGAGTGCGCGCCCAAAAGTCGGCCAGGTGTAGAAGACGATCGATACAGCCCCAGCGACGACGATGACAAGGGCCAGTCCGAGCCCCAGGGTTGTCACTGTGATCCAGGCGGCGCCGATTCCTCCTCCAACAATCAGGTCAAGTGCTTCAATCGCGACCTCAGACAGAGGCGGGAGCCACTGAGGGGCAACGAATCGGCCAACCACCTCCCAGAGAACCACAAAGACGATAGCGCTGTACACGGGGATCAAATTATGGGCGAATTTCGACGATGTCATTTCGTGGCCTTTGAACTATGGCTGAGGCGTCGTTGCAGAACTCGCTCACCAACCGTGGCGAGCCCCACCAGAATGAAGCCTTCAAGCAGAATTGCAAGCGTAACGGCATACAGCTCCGGCGCATCAAACCGTGCCCGCGAGTTTTGCAGCATCCCCCCAATACCCACGGGGGTGAGGACGAGTTCAATCACGATCATCCCCGCGATACCGTGTGCCAGTGCGACTCTGAGTCCGCTCGCAATGGGACCGAGCACAGCCGGAAGCATCACCGTCCTCCATGTGAACCAAACGCCAGCCCCAAACGATCGGGCCATTTGAAGCAGCGCTGCGTCAACTGTCGTGATCGCGCCGCGAGTCGTCAGTGCAACGATAGGCAACACGAACAGCATCACGACAACAACCCGGGCATTCAACGTCAGCCCGAATGCGACCACGATGATGGGAACAATCGAGATCGTCGGAATCACCATCAGAGCGTCGACATAGAACCCCAGCGCGCGATCAGCGATCGTGTTTCGTGCCAGAAGCGAGCCGAGTGCGATCCCCAGTATCGATGCCGCGGGGAATCCGATGAAGAGCGAGATGTTGCTCTCGAGCAACGGCCCCCAGATCGGACCCTGCGCAAGTTCAACAAGCCTGACGATTGTTGACTCGGGCGTAGGTACGAAGAGCCCGCCACCGACATGCCCGATGATGAACCATCCGAGGAAGAACGCCAGGACTGCGCCGATCCGAATCATCGTTACGGCAGTTGAGTTTCGCCGAGCTGCCGATTTGAATCCGCCGGTCGGCGCCTTTACGCGCCGACCGGCGGAATTGCCCTCGAGCTCGGTCACGCTAATGGTTGAGCCTGATAAGCGTGCCACTGTGAAGGACCTTTCTTAGGGTGCAACAGTGAGGTCGCAGCATTCATCGATCGTGGGAATCGGGTCAACTAGGCCCGCCTCCTCCAATCGGTCAAGCGTGAACGTCACCGCAGTGCTCGAAAAGCCGCCGTCCGGTGCCCATGTGTGCGCATCGACGTACAGCTTCGCCATAGCCGCTGCGCTTTCGGGGTCACTCTGGTCCGGCACGTATTGGGCGATTGCGCGTGCCAGGTCGTCAGTATCGCTGTAGGCGGCCGCCTGAGCAGCGATGACCTCGGCCGTGACATGCTCGACGAACTCACGATTCTGCTCGAGGAAAGTGGTGTTCACGAACAGGTACGAGTCGCACAGCCCAACAGCTCGGGCTCCCACGTCGTAAATCGAGTGGAACTGGCCCGGAGCCTGCTCCTCAAGCACCGGCATAGCCGAAAGCTGCAGCACAGCAGCATCCGTCTGGCCAGCCAAGAGAGCGCTGACTCGTGCAGGCGTACCCGGGATAACCAGCAGCTCGGGCTCCGCGACGCCAGGGTTGTCGTTCATCATCAGACGCACATGCATTGTCGTCGACGACACAACTGAGTTGATTGCAACTCGCTTTCCGCCGATTTCGGCGGGAGAGGCAATGTCAACCGACGCCGCGATAACATACGCCGGATTGACCACGCACGCCACTGCTGTCAATGGAATACCTGTCGCTATGGCCCCAAGTACAGCAGTCGACGAGGCTGATCCGAAGTGAGCGTCTCCACGGGCAACCGCCTGAGCCGGGTCTTCTGAGGACTGGAACCAGACCGTCTCAGTCTCATAGCCCTGCTCCTCGAGCACCTCCAGCGCCTGCAGAGTAGGCACCTTCTCAATCTGCGGGACGGCGGACGAGAATGCCACGCTCACCACGGGCTTCGGCTCGTCCGGAACCTCAGTGTCACCGGGCGTCTCGGGTGTGCCTGAGCACGCAGTCAGCACCAGAGCCAGCGCGGAAACAGTTGCTACTGCTCCGCCATACTTTTTCCTAATCATCTTTCCTCCTTGAACAGTGATTCGGTATTAATTGCTACGGTCAACAAAAACGTCAGTCTTGATCAGCTCCCAAATTTCCTCCACATATTTGTTGAACTTCGCCGTGCGCTTTGCTTCGAGCGCACGAGGACGATCTATCTCGATAGTGATGTCTTTCTTGATGAAGCCAGGGTGTGCCCCCAGAACGATGACCCGGTCAGCGAGAAAGACTGCCTCATCCAACTGGTGGGTCACGAACAGCACCGTCTTCCTCTGTGCCTGCCAGATCCGGAGCAGTTCGTCCTGCATGACCTCGCGAGTCTGTGCGTCCAACGCGCCGAAAGGCTCATCCATCAGCAGGATTCTCGGATTGGCTGAAAGCGCCCGCGCCAGGTTGACCCTCTGCCGCATGCCACCGGAAAGCTGGGCGGGGTAGCTCGACTTGTAAGCAGCGAGTCCCACAAGCTCTACGAAAGGTTCAGCCATCTCGCGAGCGACACTTCGCTTCTTCCCCGCGATCTCGGCCGGGTACGCAACATTGTCCAGAATCGAGCGCCACGGAAGCAGGGAATCCGCCTGGAAGACAAATGCGCGCTCGCGGTTCGGCTTGATGACTCGCTCTCCGGACATCCGGATCTGTCCAGCAGTAGGGTGCAGCAGTCCGTGCGCAAGCCTGAGAAAAGTCGTCTTGCCACTTCCACTCGGACCTACAATCGCTACGAACTCACCGTCATTGATCGTCAATGAGACATCACGAAGTACGAGTTCGCCCGTAGCCGGGAACTCCAAACTGACATTGTCAAACTCGAGGAGTGGATACTCCGACATGCTTTCACGACCTTTCGTCATTGATGACCTGGTTGATGCCCCTTAGCAACTCAGTTGCTCTGGACTGAGGGATGGGAATGTTCGGCCCGAGTGGATCCCCCGCGGCAATGCCTTTCGCGTTCAGCAGGGCTTTCACGACCGCGGGACCGGTTGACCTGAAAACGCCAAGCGCCTTACTCAAACGTCGCTCGATCGACGACGCCTCGGCCCAATCCCCCCTTTGACACGCTTCATAGAACTGCTGGCACACAGCCGGAAAGAGCGTTGCGGTGCCCGACATCCATCCTGAGGCGCCGAGCAGAAAGGCCGCCGTGAGCGGTGAGGCCGAGGCAGCGAAGAGTCGAACATTCTTCTCCGCGAACTCCGCCGACAGCTCGAAGCTGTCAAGATTCCCCGTCGCATCTTTGATTCCCACGACCGTCGGCAAATCAGCGATCTCCATAAGAGTCTCGACCGCAAACTCAACATTGCACAGGGGTGGGTTCACGTAGACAGTCATCGGCAACGCGATGCTCTCAGAAAGCTCGGTGAAAAGCGCGACCTTGTCGACATGGGCCATGGGGAGAAAGCCCTGAACGATCACCAGCACACCATCCGCGCCGAGGTCCTCAGCCTCTCGAGCCTGTCGCACGATCTCACTCGACGTGAATCCGCCAACCCCTGCGATAACGGTAGATCGCTTATCGACGATCCTCACCGTTTCAGTTATCAAATCGGTCCGCAGCTGACGGGAGACATAGGGAAGTTCGCCCGTGGCACCGAGAACGGTTACCCCAGCACAACCCCCAGCTATGACTCTTTCAACGATGGCTTCATGGCTGGCACGGAGCAGCACACCCTCCTTGCTGACGGGTGTCACGACGTAGGCGTGTATGCCGGCGGCGATACCGTGGGCGTTGCCCGCAGCGTCTTCACTCATCGTCCGCAACCAGTCCTGCTTCTCTGATGGTGTCAAGGTGTGCCCGAGCCGCGTCGACCACGTCTTTCACGAAGATCGGCGCTGCCTCCAACGTTTCCGGTCGCTCTGCCAACCCCGCGATATCGACGTCGGAGGGAAGAAGGTCCGAGGCTCGAAGAGTCTCGAAGAAGTCGGCTCCGGTCTGATGCGCGGTCATCGCTGCGTCATAGACGAGCTCATGGGCCTCTTGTCGGCCGATCCTCGCGGCCAAGCCCATCATCGTCGACTCGGAGAGAATCAGACCGCGGCTTATACCTACGTTCTGCTTCATCCGCTCGACGTTGACCTGAAGGCCCTCCAGCACTTCTGCAGCGAGTTGGACTGCTCGGTGCGCGAAGACAGTCAGTCGAGGAAGTCGATCCCATTCCTGCTGCCAAGCCGCCATGTCACGCTCGTGTCCCTGGACAGAGGCCGTCACCAAGCCCGCGAACTCGCCTTGCGCGATGCTGCCCAATGCCATCAGGGTTTCTGCCATCGCTGGGTTGCGCTTGTGCGGCATGGTGCTCGACCCCACCTTCCCGTAATGGAAAGGCTCCTCGAGCTCGAGAATCTCCGTGCGCTGCAGCTCTGTGACCTCTCGACCGATCTTCTGACAGGTGATAGCGAGAAGCAGGCAGTGGAATCCGAAGCGCAGCAGTCGGTCGCGGCTAGCATGCCACGTGACCACCGGAACACTGAGCCCAAGCTCGGCGGCCAGCACCTCTCTGACCTCGAGACCCTTTGATCCGAGCGCCGCTAGCGTTCCGGTCGCTCCACCGAACTGAATCGCAAGAATCTGCTCCGCGTCTTGCAGAGCAGCCTGATGGGTACGAGTCAACTCGTCTAGCCACACCGCCACCTTGTATCCAAATGTGATCGGCACTGCATGCTGCGCGTGAGTGCGCCCGGGCATCGCGGAGTTCGCATGCTGTTCGGCAAGCTCGATCGCTGCCCTCATCAGCCTGACGACCTCAGAATCTATCAGTGACGAGGCTTCACGAATCTGCAACGACAGCCCCGAGTCCATGACGTCCTGCGTGGTTGCACCCCAATGAACCAGGCCTCCGAAGTCACTCTCACAGGCTGCTGCAAGTCGTCTTACCATCGGAACCACTGGATGGAGAGCGAATTCAACCTCGTCTCGCATCTCGGAGATGTCGATGCGAAGTTCATGCGCCGCACGCGTGATCTCTGCACCGGCTTCGTCGGGTATGACCCCGACGCGAGACTCCGAACGCGCAAGCGCGGCTTCGAACTCGAGCCATTTGGTCACAGAGTTCTCGGCTGAGAAAATATCCAGCATCTCAGGGTCGGCGTAAGAGCCACTGGTCAGACCGTTCCCATCGAAGCCGACACCGGCTCTCAATTTCCTAGACATAGACGATTTCTCTCTGCAAATGCCGGTCACTTGCCTGCGCTGACAAACGCGCGGTACGCGTCGAGCACTCGACGTGACTCTTCCTCTGATATACCAAGCTGCGGTCGGCGGACGTGATCGGAATCGATCACGCCATCATTCGCAAGGATCAACTTGATTCGAGATACAGCATCCAGAATCGGCTCGCAGAAGACAGCGTCCTGCAACTCACGAAGCGCATTCTCTTTCTTGAGTGCCTCAGCAATCTGTCCATTCATGCTCAGCGTGTGGAGCTCCGCCCACGAGGACGGCACAAGATTCGCAATGCCGATCAGTGAGCCGGCGGCGCCAAGAACTGACCCCAGCGCGACAAAACGATCGTTGCCATTGAGCACCGGCATGTCAGACCCATCCTGCTGGAGCCCCGCCATGGTCAACTCGTACGCATTCATGTCGAACGAGGCTTCTTTCATCGCGATCACGTTTTGCAGACTGGCAATCTCACGGATCGCATCCACGCTGAATCGATAATCAGCCATTGGGGTCTGGAACAGCACGAGAGGCAACTCGGTCTGGCGGTCCAACTCGCGGAAGAATTCAATTTTCACCTTGTCGGGCACCTCACCCCAACCGAGAAGGAGAGGCGGAAATACCATGACGCCGTCCGCGCCTACTGCGGCGAGCTTTGCAATCTGCTCCGCGGCGTCCGCCTCCGTCGCGGGAAGGATCGAACCAAAGACCTGCCTTTCGCCTACCGCTGACTTCACGATTTCAGTGACGGTGATCTGCTCTTCAGCGCTCAGCACGGGCCCTTCGCCGATGCGCGCGCACGTTACCAGACCAGTGACACCCTCGCTCTCAATCAGGTGCTTACTGAGTCGGGTGAGACTGGCGGCATCGATTGAGCCCGCCGTGTCAAAAGGTGTGACCAGTGGTACATACAGGCCACTAACATCCTTGCGTGTCAATTGTCGGCGCATCTTCGTGAATCTCCTTCGTGCAACGTAGATCATGCAATTCCTTGACAGTAGCGCGAAGATTCCGATTGGTCAAGTGGTCTTACCAGTATCACTTCAACGCGTATCGCGGCCGATCTCGTCGCGCCTCAGCTGCCCGCGGGAGTCGCAAAGACGACAGCCGAGGGCACAATGGAGTGGTGCTTCAACCGCTGCCGCTCTGGGACGAACCACGCGCCGATCACCGCGCGCGCATCGTCGCCAACGCAAGCGACCGGGTCGCGTGGCTGCGCGCGCGGGCGGCGGGCGTCACAGCAACCGACGTGGCTCGGCTCTCCAGCATCCGCGCCACCCTCGTCGTCGCCAACGAGAAGCTCCACGGCCGCGGCTTCAACGGCAACGCCTACACCGACCACGGGCATGAGCGCGAACCCGAAATCGCCCGCTGGGTGAAAGGCGTCTACGGCATCGACCCCAGCGCCGACCTGTTCCACGCCGAGAACAACCGCAGCCATCTCGCCACCCCCGATGGGCTGCGCCTGCGCGACGGCCGACTCGAGCTCGCCGAGATCAAGACGACCACGAAGCCGTGGCGCAGCATCCCTCGCAACTACCTGCGACAGGTGTGGTGGCAGCAGTATGTGCTCGGTGCCGAACGCACCCTCGTCGTCTGGGAGCAGCACGACAACTTCGTTCCCGTCGACGACGAACCGCAGTGCCGCTGGGTCGACCGCGACGACAACGAGATCCACCAGCTCGTCGCGCTAGCCGACAAGCTCCTCGAGCTCCTGCGCCGCTAGCGCACCCCGCGGAACCGTGTCGGTGAGGCGCTGCCGAGCATCCACGGCGAGCGAGTCACGGCTGGTCACGGCCCGCGCTGCGAACACCCCGCCCAGGGCCGCCAGCCACGCAATCGCGGCAGTCGTCGCGATCAGCTCCAGCCAACTGCCCACGTCGGTGCCGAAGCGGGCCAGCGACAGCAGGCCGCCCACCCCGGCGACCACGGCCACCGACACGGCGCTCAGCAGCGACAGTCGTGCGATCACCCGGTGCTCCCGCACGAACGACAGCTGAAGCATCCCCCAGCAGGCTGCCGCGAAGGCGAGCACGGCGCACAGGGTGTGAATGAAGTCCTGCCAGGTGAACGTGGAGCCCACAGGCAACGGGCAGCCCGCCGTGCACGTCACCTGCGAGGCGACGAGAAAGAACCCACAGGCGACCAGCAGAGACACGGTCGGCGTCCACGCGCGCAGCACCGGAATCTGAGGGCGGATGCTTCGACCCAGCCACGCGATCACCGCAGCACCCGCCACCAGCAGCAGCAAGGCCACCTCGAACCACCGCGCCGTCGGCTCACCCTCCGCACCGAACTCACTCACATACATGGCCCGCGGCAGGGTCGAGAACCGCAGCAGCCAGATGATGGCGAGTGATGCGACGACGGCGCCGATTGCGAGCGCGGCGAAGACGAACCCAACCACGCCGCGGCGACGAAGAGGTGAGGGGACCGCGGCGCGCACGGCCCCATCGTAACCGCAAGCCGCACCACTAAGAACAACTCAAGCGCGAACGCTACGCTCGAAGGGTGACCACCATGCGAGCAATGACCATCACGGCCACCGGAGGCACCGAGGTTTTCGAGCTCGCCGAGGTTCCCGTGCCGCTGCAGGCCATCGGCGAAGCACTCGTCGATGTTGCCGCCGCCGGGGTCAACCCCATCGATGCCAAGACGCGGGCCGGTCGTGGCGCAGCCGCGCACATCCGCCAGTTCCCTGCCGTGCTCGGCATCGACTTCGCCGGCACCATCAACACGGCCGCCTACCTCGGCCACGAGCTCCAGCCCGGCGCCGAGGTGTACGGCATCGTCGGCGCCCCCCGCGTGAGCGGAAGCTACGCCGAAAAGCTCACCGCCCCGGTCGTCAGCATGGCCCGCAAACCCAGAACCCTCAGCCCGATCGAAGCCGCCGCGCTGCCCTGCGCCGCACTCACCGCGTGGGGCGCCGTGCACGATGCCGGCCAGGTGCAGCCGGGCCAGCGCGTGCTCGTGCACGCCGGAGCCGGTGGGGTCGGTCACATCGCCGTGCAGCTCGCCGCCGCCGCGGGTGCCCACGTCGTGACCACGGCATCCGCCCGCAACCACGACTGGCTGCGCTCGCTCGGCGCCGCGGAGACGATCGACTACCGCAGCGCCGACTTCGAAGACGAAACCGGCGACATCGACCTCGTGGTCGACCTCATCGGCAACGTCACCGCCGACACCGGTCGCAGGTCGCTGAAGGTCATGAAACCGGGCGCCATGATCGTCAACGTGCCGAGCGGAAGCTGGCCCGAACTTCTGGGCGACGCCGCAGCAGCGGGCATGCGCGCCACCGACCTCAAACTCATCCCCGACGCGCATGTGCTGCAGGAGCTCGCCGACCGCATCGACGCGGGAGCACTCACCGTGCACGTCGACCGCGTCTTC
Organism: Terrimesophilobacter sp.; assembly: GCA_035444505.1. Classification (GTDB taxonomy): domain Bacteria; phylum Actinomycetota; class Actinomycetes; order Actinomycetales; family Microbacteriaceae; genus Terrimesophilobacter. Next base: position 3,457 of record DAOMOV010000007.1, on the reverse strand, counting down.
GACCTCGCCGATGCCGCCGAAGCGCACCGGGTGCTCGAGGAGGGACACACGCGCGGCAAATTGGTGCTGCGGATCTAGAGGGCCAGTTCTCTCACATAGTCCTGCTCGAGGCTCGACCCGAGGCGGAACCTCTTCACACCCACCTTCGCGAACCCGCTCTTCTCATAGAACGCGTTCGCCCGGTGGTTGTGCTGGTTGACACCCAGCCATACGCTTGCCACGTCCCGGTCGCGGGCGATGCCGATGGCGGCGTCCATGAGCTGACCTGACAGCCCCCGGCCGTTGAATTCGGGGCGCACATAGATCTTGCTGATCTCGAGGGTGGGGCGACCGGTGACGGATGCCGCGACATCCGCGTCGGTCGGTTCGCCCGCGACGACCATCACGTAACCGACCGCCTCATCGCCAACCATCGCGACCACGATGTCGTGCACCTCGGAATCGAGGTACCGCTCGAATGCCGCAACCGACAGGTTCGTGTCGATGAACGCCGCAATGTCGTCAGCGGATGCGTGAGGCGGGCACGCGAGGGGAAACGTCGCCGCTGCCACATGGTGCAGCAGCGCGGCGTCGCCCCTCACGGCCCGCCTCAGAAGCATCGTGCGGTCAGAGAACGCTCACGTCGAGCGGAACGCCCGGTCCGTGTGTTGTCGAGACAGCACCCTTGAGAATGTAGCGACCCTTCGACGAAGCGGGCTTCGCGCGCAGAATCTCATCAAACGCGGCGGCCGCGTTCTCATTCAACTGGTCATGGGAGAACGACGCCTTGCCGATGACGAAGTGCACGTTCGAGTGCTTGTCGACACGGAACTCGATGCGACCACCCTTGATGTCGGTGACCGCCTTCGCCGTGTCGGGCGTGACCGTGCCCGTCTTCGGGTTGGGCATGAGCCCACGTGGGCCGAGCACCTTGCCGAGACGACCGACCTGGCCCATGAGCTCCGGCGTGGAGACGGCCGCGTCGAACGCGGTGTAGCCACCGGCGACCTTCTCGATGAGTTCTGCGCCGCCGACCTCGTCGGCACCGGCAGCGAGCGCCGCCTCCGCCGCGGGGCCCGTCGCGAACACGATCACGCGCGCCGTCTTACCGGTGCCGTGGGGCAGGTTCACGGTGCCGCGCACCATCTGGTCGGCCTTGCGGGGGTCCACGCCGAGCTTCAGTGCGACCTCAACGGTCGAGTCGAACTTCGCCGAGCCCGACTCTTTCGCGATCGCCACGGCCTCGGTGGGTGTGTAGTACTTGCCCGCCTCGATCTTCTCCGCGGCGGCACGGTATGCCTTAGATTTCGTAGCCATTTATGCCTCCACCGAGATTCCCATGCTGCGGGCGGTGCCGGCGATGATCTTCTCCGCGGCTTCGACCGTGTTGGCGTTGAGGTCCTCCTGCTTGGTCTCCGCGATCTGGCGGAGGGCCTCCTTCGACAGCTTGCCGACCTTCACCGTGTGGGGAGTCGAGGAGCCCTTGCCCACGCCCGCGGCCTTCTTGATGAGCTCAGCGGCCGGGGGGGTCTTGAGGATGAACGTGAACGAGCGGTCCTCGTACACGGTGATCTCGACGGGGATGACGTTGCCCCGCTTGTCCTGGGTGGCGTCGTTGTACGCCTTGCAGAACTCCATGATGTTGACGCCGTGCTGACCCAGCGCAGGCCCGATGGGCGGTGCGGGGTTGGCGGCGCCGGCCTGGATCTGAAGCTTGATCAGACCCGTGACCTTCTTCTTCGGTGCCATTGTTTCTTCCTTTGTTTCGTGCGCCTTTGGGCGCGCTCCCGCAATACGGGCTGATCCCGGATGCGGTGGGGTGGCAGGTTACAACCGCGGCAAGCGCGGTGGACGAAAAGCCAACGATCAATTCTAGCCGATGTTCTCCGGTCGCGGGATCGCCACAAGATCGGGACTCGATTCCGCAGAATCGAACCATCTCCATCGCGGAACCCGAGGATCGCCTGAATTGAGGATTACGGCAACTCCGTACCGATAGTCCATCTGCCTCATTACGGCTTTGACCCGATCGGCGTCGGAGTCTGCTATCAGTTTGAACTCTGCGATTAGGAGGTTATTGCCCTGCTGGCTACCTCGGTGGTGAATGTTTATGTCGAGCCGTCGACCGGTGGTGTGAGCACCGCTAACTTCCTGAACCTTCTTTCTTTCCCTGCCGCCCTCACCTTGCCGATCGTACTCAAGACCAATCCGGTACCCGAGAAATCCGTTTATGTACATTCGAGCAAAGAATTGGAGCGACCGCAGTCTCCTCGCGGACATGATTTGACAAGAACTCTGAGTCAAAGTCAAATGTTTCCCAAACGGCACTTGCAACGAAGCGTTGAAGCTTCTCCTCGAGTGACATCATGGAACTTCCATCGTGATGCCAGTTATGAGTTCTTCACGGGATACTTCCAAACCCTTCGATACGCCCTCGACGTTTATGCTGTAAAACTTCTCGTCGGACTGGATCGACAACGAAAACTGGGAAGTGCAGGACGCAAAATCAAACAACGGATGTTCGACCTCTTCCCAATTACCCCGCTCTAACGTCACTAGCCCAACTATCTCATTCTTGGCATCACGAACCGTTACCTGCTTCCCCCCATAGCCAAGAGATCCACACCGATCACCATCCAGATTGCCTCCATAGGTGTCATAGGTATTGATCACCGATCCTCGTGCCGTGAAGCTGTTTGTCGGTTGGGAATCAGAATCAGGCCCAGTCGAGTTGGCTCCTGGCTCAACTGCGGAACAACCAACTAGAAATCCGGTAGCCAAGCTCAGAGCTGTAAAAAGAGCCACCCGGGCGCCGCTTTGCCTTATCAGTCCATGCATGATCTAAACCGTACCTGCTAACAGGTACATACTGCAAGGCGAATCCGGTTGTGCTTGAAGTGTGCCCAGCGACTCCCTGTTCCCGCCGCCAAATGTCGCGGCGTTGAGGCTGAACCTGGCGAGAATCAGGCATGCACGCGGGTATTCCTACGACGAACTTGCCGCGCGATCCGGCGTCGCACGCTCAACCTTGGCTTACATCGAATCCGGATCGCCAAACCGCAATCCTTCAAAAGCCGCGACGGTCGGGAGCCTGACTACGTGGTACCGACTTTCACGAGCGCTAGACGTCCCGCTGGGCCAACTACTTGAGCCTCTCTTCGACGACGAGGGCAACGGCTAGTCTGCTTCAAAGTAGGCCCGCAGAGACTGACCACTCAATCCAGTGGCCAACGGCCCGAGTTTCGGCCCACCGCCGTATGATCCATCGCATACGCTTCACGTCACATGTGGTGCGAGGAGAGTAACCTCCTGCGAGCCATGCTCTCGTCCTCCCCAGGGACCGGGTTCGAGTGATTGTCCCCCGTTGGCCGGCGACGACGCTTACAGAGACTGTGAGTTCTGACACACTCAGAGCTCCAAATGGCACAATGAAAGGGTGACGCTTGTGAACGACCCGCAGATCTGGACCCTCCTCGGG
>DAOMOV010000006.1:3898-24202 GCA_035444505.1 Terrimesophilobacter sp. | reverse complement strand
GGGCGTACTTATCGTTAATAATTATTTGGGGTGATCGACGGGACTCGAACCCCGCTAGCGCCGACAGGCGCTTGCGCGTCACGCAACCCGACCATTTTGCCAACGCAGGGCGGTAATTGGGGTGATCGACGGGACTCGAACCCGCGACATCCGGCACCACAAGCCAGCGCTCTACCAACTGAGCTACGACCACCAAGATCGCCGCTTGTGGCGGCGACGGTTACCTATCTTAGCGGAGGCTGGCAGGGAAGTCGGCCACGACCTGGGTGGCGACGAGGCGTGCCTCGACGGTGCTCGGGCCGGGGTCGGGCACAAACGCTGTGCCGCGGTAGTACTGGAGTTCGCGGATGGATTCGAGAATGTCGTTCTTGGCGCGGTGGTCGCCGCCCTTTTCGGGGGCGTTGAAGTAGATGCGGGGGTACCAGCGGCGCGCGAGTTCTTTGATGCTGGACACGTCGACGTTGCGGTAGTGGAGGTGCTTGTCGACGCGGGGCATGTGCTTGGTGAGGAAGGCGCGGTCGGTGGCGATGGAGTTGCCGGCGAGCGGCGCCTGGCCTTCAACGGGCACGTGGCTGATGACGTACTCGTTGATGGCGTACTCGGCGTCGGCGAGGGTCATGCCGTCGTCGAGCTCCTCGAGGAGCCCCGATTTCTCGTGCATGGCACGCACGAAGTCGCTCATGTTGTCGAGCGCGGCGGCGCTGGGTTTGATGACGACGGTGAGCCCGTCGTCGAGAATGTTCAGTTCGCTGTCGGTGACGATGACGGCCACTTCGATGAGTTCGTCGAGGTCGAGGTCGAGGCCGGTCATCTCGCAGTCGATCCACACGAGCCGATCGGACGGGTTTGCCATGGTGGCGAGTCTACTTGGCACCGGTGTCGGTCGACTTCGTGTGCCGTTCTTGGGCGGGTTCGTGGTAGTAATTGCGTATGAGTGATGCAACCCCCAGCCTGAAGCGCGGCGACGAGTACATCGTCTTCTACCGTGGCGGCCCCAACGACGGTCAAACGGACCGACGGATCAGCACCGATGGTAAGTGGGACGACGAGTTGACGGTGGTCACCACGGTCGACGGCAAGGAGACACTCATCAACTACGACGCAGGCTCGTGGCGTCAGGTGGGGGAGCAGGTGCACGTCGATTACCTGTTCGACGCGTCCGAGAGCGAAGAACCCGAGGCCCTCGAGGACCGCGGGGAGCACTAGCAAGTCCCTGTTGGTGCTGCATAGGTGCTACAGCTTGACGATGAGGTCGATCAGTCAGCGCGAACTGCGGAAAGAGTCTGCGAAGGTTATGCGCCAGGTGTGGCTCGCCCGGAATCCCAGTGGAGTACGGCCGGTACGTGGGACGAGGAGCCTCGAGGTTCAGTTTCTTCTCACGTCGGTGAACTCGCCGCCGATCTGATCGGCCACCGCCGGTTCGAGGCCCGCCTCGGCGGCGTGGTCGGTCCACGCGTCGAGTGCGTCGGCAACCTCACTCAGTGCACGTTTCGCCCCGGGCACCGCGAAGCGGTCGGCGACGGTGAGGAGGTCGCTCCGAGTGATGCTCTCAAACTTTCCGTTGACTCCCATGAGGCGCCGGTTGAGCCACACGTTTGTCGTGTCGTGCGCGTAGGTGACGTCGTAGGCGGGGGAGAGCATCCACTCCCCTCCCTCGGGCAGCAGGAACGAGTGATTCTTCGAGTGGTCGTCGTGATTGGCGGCGGCCACGTTGAACGCCATTCGCCGAAATATCTCCACTAGCGAATCCTCGCCGAGACCGAGTGACTGCGCGGCGGTGAACAGTTGTGCGTAGTCGTTGGTGCCGATGAGATTGAAGTCCACGGCGCTGAGACCGCACAGCGACTGCATGTGGATTCGGTTCGAACCTTCCCGGTCGAAGCGGCGAGTGAGAAAGTGGCTGCGCCCGTTCTCCGGGAGCAGCCGTGTGGGGGCCATGGCGATTCCCGCGGCGCGCACCATCAACGAGTACGCGTACTCGATGCGTGTGTACCGCTGGGAGTCGCCCAACTGGTGATCGGCACCGACGCCGTCGAACTTCAGCAGCCACGCTTGCTCGCCGGGGCCCGACGGTGTGAGGCCGGGGCGGATCTCTTTCGTCTCGTCGTTGATGTTGACGAGCGCTTTCGCACGCGCGCCGCCGGCGCTCGTGCCGACCGAGATGATCTGAGCGATCGCCTCTTTCGTGTGCTTGTCGCTGTCGAGGGAACCATGGATGACGGATCGCGCGGTAGCGACAAGGCGCTCAAGATCGAGCGCCGTGGGCTCGGGCGCTGCGGGGCCGCGATCGGGAATGAACTCCAGTGCCCCCATGCCGCGCTGTCCGAGGTAGGCGAGTCGGTCGAGGGGTGTGATCAGCGCACGGTCGATGCCCTGGGTTGCGAGCCACGCGTCGACGAGGCTGTTGCCGAACCTGTCGGGAAGTGCGTCGGCGATCATCGGCGGCAGCCCGTGGAAGGTGTCGTTGTTCAGCGATGCGAAGGTGAAAACCGTGCGCCTGTCGTTGGTTGGCATCAGCAGCGGGCTCAGCTCGATACCTGATCGCTTCCACGACGGCGTGTACTGGAATCCGTAGCCCGCCGGGGCCGCACCGAGGGCGCCGACCGATTGGCCCCAGACCCGCACTTCGACAACAGTGGTTGCTTCGTACGCCACGGTCTACCCTTGGGCTTTTCGTCGCCGCTGCGGTGCGGGCGCTCGACGCGCCATCGCCAACTGTTCCAGTGGCGTAGGCCCCGCCGATGGCATGAGGCTGTCGAAGACATCCAGTCGGTCGAGCGCGCGAAGCACCGCGAGCAGGGTGTGCAGTCGCGTTCCTGACCCCTGCTCGAGTGACTGAACGGTGGATCGTGACACGTTGGCCCGATCGGCGAGCTCGTTCTGGTCGAACCCCGCGGTGATGCGGAGCTGGCGCATGGCATCACCGAGCCGCTTCTCCCACTCTGAAATCGTAAAATTAGCACCTGAAAAATCAGTCATTACCATACCTTTCGACCCTAAAGCCTGAAATGTCGGTCATGAACAGTGTACCGCGAAACCGTGCCGAGGGGAACGACGGCGCACCGCAGAGGTGCGAGGCTCAGGATCCAATGTGACACAACTGCCGGTGCCCTCGGCAGGACTCGAACCTGCAACCTACGGATTAGAAGGCCGTTGCTCTATCCATTGAGCTACGAGGGCAAAATTGCGGTTCAACGATACCGCAGCGCCCCCGCCGGGGCGGCTACGCGGGACTGTCGACCGGAGGCTCGAGGCGCTGACGAACAGCGGATGCTGGAACGGGTCGCTCATGGTTGAGCTCGTCCACAGGCTCGCCCGCAACGGGCTCGGGCGTGGCCGGTTCGGCGACCACGGGCTCCGCCGAAGCCGGAGGAGGGGGAACCTCGGTGACCGCGAAGTCGGCGGCTGGAGCATCGATGACCGCCGCATCCGGAACACCCTCAGCACGCGCACCGTTCGCCTGCTCCGTCGCCCACGCCTGTTGGCTCGCAATGAGTGACTCCTCCTGCAGGGTCGCCTCGTACGCCCACGAATCGAGATCGTTCTTGAAGAGCTTCTTCGCGCGCCCGGGGCGCTCATGCCACTCCAGCATGCGGTTCCGCAACTCGATCAGCGACTGCTCGGCCTGAAAACTGAACGACATCGCGTTGCGTTTCATCTCACCCAGTTCGTGCGTGCACCAGTCCGCCGCCATCGACGCGCCAGTCGAGGGCAGTAGCCGCAACCGCACATCCGCCTCGAGGGCGAGAGTGTCGGCGTGGTGCTGGTCGGCGGGCGACAGCAGGTTCCAGCGGGCCGCGCGCCGCGCCGAACTGATCACCCCGAGAACGGCCGCCATCCGTTGGTCGCGCTCATACAGTGACACGATGCGCTTCGTCGACCCGCGCCCGATGAGCGCCCCCACGATGCCCGCGATGAGAATCGCCAGCGTCGGGAAGACGACGGCGTTGAACACGCGCGCAACATCATCAGAAAACAACCAAGCGACAAAACTGTTCCACCATTCCATGCGCGGAAGCCTACCCCCGAACAGGGGGCACGCCCGGCGAAATGACACGGACATGCAGGATGCTCACAGCAACCTGAGCCGCAGCGCGCACAGCGCCCAGCCCGGCCACCGCAGTACTCTCGAAACATGGAAACCTACGTACTCGCCGGCGGATGCTTCTGGTGCCTCGACGCCGTCTACCGCACACTCGACGGCGTCACCGACGTCGACTCCGGCTACACCGCGGGAACCGTGCCCAACCCCAGCTACGAAGCCGTCTGCACCGGGCAGACCGGCCATGCTGAAGCCGTCGCCGTCACCTTCGACCCCGACGTGATACCCGCCGACATCATCCTCGACGCCTTCTTCACCCTCCACGACCCGCGGCAGCTGAACCGGCAGGGCAACGACATCGGCACCCAGTACCGGTCCGGCATGTACTACGCGAACGACGAGCAGAAAGCCGTCTTCGAAGCCGCCCTCGGCCGCGCGAACGAAACCTGGGACGGCGGCATCGTCACCGAACTCCAGCCCCTCGGCGAGTTCTACCCCGCCGAGGAGTACCACCAGGACTTCTTCGCCAAAAACCCCGGGCAGGGCTACTGCCTCGCCGTCGCGCTCCCCAAAGTCAACAAGGTGCGCAAAGCATTCTCCGAGTACGTGCGCGCCGCCTAGGCGGGTACTCCTCCACAACGAGGCCTCAGAGCCAACAATTCACCGCTGGCCCCCAGACTCAGGCGACGAGCGGATGCCGGTGGCGACACTGAGTGCATGAATGACATCATCACACTGCGCGGCACCGTCGGCACCGACCCCCGCCAGATCAAAACAGCAACCGGACTCGACATCACGAGCTTCAGGCTCGCCTCCACCCAGCGCCGCTACGACCGACAGAAACAAGAGTGGGTCGACGGCGACACCAACTGGTACGGCATCTCCACCTACCGCCAGCTCGCCCGCAACACCGGCATGAGCATCAAGAAAGGCGAACCAGTCATCGTCACCGGCCGCATCAAAGTACAGCGGTGGGAATCAGGCGAAAAGAAAGGCCTCACCATCGACGTCGACGCCGACAGCGTCGGGCACCGCCAGCTACACCCGGTCCCTGCGCAAAGCCGACCTCGGTCCAGGTGCCGACAACGGTGAACACGGCGACGCCGACACCACCGCGGAAGACGCCCGCGAAACCGACCACGACGACGAACTCGTCGAGAGCGGTCGCACCGAAGCAGTCCCCACCCCGTTCTGAACGGCGCCCGAGAACCCCGGCCACAGCGGCCGCGGCATAGACTCGACGGGTGAAGCCGTCACGAGCCAGAGTCGCGGCCGTTGCCGGTGCCCTCACCCTCAGCCTCGCCCTCACTCTCACCGCATGCGGCAGCACCGGCGACCCCATGCCCACCCCCACGGTGACCGCACCAACCGCATCCGCGCCCGCCAGCCCCTCACCCGAACCCGAGACAGAACCCACCCCCGCCGAAGAAAAACCGCCAACACTCCTCCCCGGCGGCACCGCACTCGCCAACAAGGACTACTTCGACTACGTCAACCGCAGCCTCTTCAACCGCAGGCCCGGAGTCGGAAGCAACGACATCGCCGCCATGCTCATCTCCGCAGGTTTCGCCAAAGGCGACATCCAAGTCACCAAAGACACCACCCCCACGGGCCGCAAAACCGAAGCCATCGAGTTCTCCGTACGCGCCCACGACGACTGCCTCATCGGGCAGTGGGGCAAAAGCATCTACACCAGCTACATCGCCCCAGCACTCGCCAACGGGCACTGCCTCATCGGCGAAACGCAGCCCATCGACTGACCCAGCAGCACCAACCCCGCGCCCAACGGAAGCGGAAAGCCGATTTGCGCCGCCAACCTAGAATGGACACATGGCCGAATTCATTTACTCGATGGTGCGCGCCCGCAAAGCGGTAGGCGACAAAGTCATACTCGACGACGTCACAATGTCGTTCTACCCCGGCGCCAAGATCGGCATGGTCGGCCCCAACGGCGCCGGAAAGTCCACCATCCTCAAAATCATGGCCGGGCTCGACACCCCCAGCAACGGAGAAGCACGACTCTCACCCGGGTACACCGTCGGCATCCTCATGCAAGAACCCGAACTCAATGAATCCAAGACCGTGCTCGAAAACGTGCAAGAAGGCGTCGCCGAGATCAAAGGCAAACTCGACCGGTTCAACGAAATCTCCGCCGCAATGGCCGAACCCGACGCCGACTTCAACACCCTCCTCGCCGAAATGGGCGCCCTGCAGGAAGACATCGACGCCGCCGACGCCTGGGACCTCGACGCCCAACTCGAACAAGCCATGGACGCTCTCCGCACCCCACCCGGCGACGAGCCCGTCGCCCACCTCTCCGGAGGAGAAAAACGCCGCGTCGCCCTCACCAAACTCCTCCTCCAAAAACCCGACCTCCTCCTCCTCGACGAACCCACCAACCACCTCGACGCCGAAAGCGTGCTCTGGCTCGAACAGCACCTCCAGAAATACCCCGGCGCCGTCATCGCCATCACCCACGACCGCTACTTCCTCGACAACGTCGCCGAATGGATCGCCGAAGTCGACCGCGGCCACCTCTACCCCTACGAGGGCAACTACTCCACCTACCTCGAGAAGAAGGCCGAGCGCCTCGAGGTGCAGGGCAAGAAAGACCAGAAGCTCGCCAAGCGCCTCGCCGACGAGCTCGAGTGGGTGCGCAGCAACGCCAAAGGCCGCCAGGCCAAGTCGAAGGCGCGCCTCGCCCGCTACGAGGAGATGGCCGCCGAAGCGGAGAAGACCCGCAAGCTCGACTTCGAAGAGATCCAGATCCCGCCCGGCCCGCGCCTCGGCAACGTCGTCATCGAAGCCACCAAGCTCAAGAAAGGCTTCGGCGACCGCGTCCTCATCGACGGGCTCAGCTTCAGCCTCCCCCCCAACGGCATCGTCGGCATCATCGGCCCCAACGGAGTCGGCAAGACCACCCTCTTCAAAACCATCGTCGGCCTCGAACCCCTCGACGGCGGCGAACTCAAAATCGGCGACACCGTCAAAATCAGCTACGTCGACCAGACCCGCTCCGGGATCGACCCCGAGAAGAACGTGTGGGAAGTCGTCTCCGACGGGCTCGACATCATGGTCGTCGGCAAAACCGAAATCCCCTCCCGCGCCTACGTGTCCAAATTCGGGTTCAAAGGCCCCGACCAGCAGAAAAAAGCCGGAGTCCTCTCCGGCGGAGAACGCAACCGCCTCAACCTCGCCCTCACCCTCAAACAAGGCGGCAACCTCCTCCTCCTCGACGAGCCCACCAACGACCTCGACGTCGAAACCCTCCAAAGCCTCGAAAACGCGCTACTCGAATTCCCCGGCTGCGCCGTCGTCATCACCCACGACCGGTGGTTCCTCGTCCGCATCGCAACCCACATCCTCGCCTACGAAGGAACCGACGAAAACCCCGCCAACTGGCACTGGTTCGAAGGAAACTTCCAAGCCTACGAAGAAAACAAAGTCGAACGCCTCGGCCCCGAAGCCGCCAAACCCCACCGCAGCACCTACCGCAAGTTGACCAGGGACTGAGTTTGTCGGCGCGCCGCCGCCCCTGCGGCGCGCATGCGCATGCGACGGCCGCGCGCGAGCGCCCTCCGCATGCGGGCGCTAGCCTAGGTGGCGACCGAGAAGGAGTTTCTTGTGCGCATCCACATCCCCGTGCACGTGCGCTGGGGCGACCTCGATGCGTACAACCACGTCAACAACGTGCAGATGCTGCGCATCCTCGAAGAGGCACGCGTGCGCGCCCTCTGGGCACCGGATGCGCGCGGCGGCGACGACGCGAACACCCCTCCGACGGCAGTCATCAGTGCCGCCGCGGGCGCAGACACCACCACACTGATCGCCGGTCACCAGATCGAATACCTGCTCCCCGTCGAGTACCAGCGCAACCCGCTCGATGTTCAGCTCTGGATCGGGCGGTTCGGGGGAGCGAGCGCCGAGATCAGCTACGAGGTGTACTGCAACGACGGCCTCGCCGTGCGCGCCGCGAGCACCATGGTGTTCATGGACTCCGCCACCGGTCGCCCACGCCGCATAAGCGACGCCGAGCGTGCCGCGTGGGCCGACTACGTCGACGAGCCCGTTCAGCTGCGCTCGCGCAACTGAACCCCGAAGCCCCGCCGCAGCGACGCCTCAGGCGATGACGACGTTGCCGTCGACGACAGCCACCTCGATCACCGGCAGCGGAAGCTTCGCCGGCCCGGCAAGATTCTCACCCGTCTCCGGGTCGAATCGCGAACCGTGACACGGGCACTTGAACGTTGCTTCCACGGCACACCCCTGGTGGGTGCACACGGAACTGAACGCGACCACGCTGCTCTCACCGGTGCGGGCCAGCAGCATCCCGACACCCTCAACAGTGACGGCGGCGGTACCGCCCAACTCAAGCTGGGCCAACGGGGCAACAATCGTGCCCGGCGGGAGACCACCGGTGCGGTCGGCCGGTTCCGGCGGCTCAGCGCTGCAGGCTGACAGCGCAAGAGTGCCGGCGGCGAGCGCCGCCACACCCCCATTCGTGATGAACGAGCGGCGACTCAGCCCTGTCGGTGCAGTCGAGGTCACGAGGCTCCCTTCGCGAACTCAATTCTCACACGCGCCACCGATGGTTCAGCGAACCCTAATCATGCCCTCTTGAGCGACCGAGGCCACGAGCATGCCGTCTCGAGTGTAGATGCGGCCGTGTGCGAGCCCGCGCCCACCGATCGCGTTGGGCGACTCCTGCACGTACAGCAGCCACTCGTCGACACGAGCGAAACGGTGCCACCACATCGCGTGGTCGAGGCTTGCGATCGACATGTCGCGGCGCGCCCACGCAATGCCGTGGCGACGCAGCACCGACTCAAGAATCGTGTAATCGGATGCGTACGCAAGCGCTGCGCGGTGCAGCTGGGGGTCGTCAGGCATCCGGCCTTTGGCTTTGAACCACACTGACTGGTTCGCGGTCAGGTCACCCTGATGCTGCACGAAGATGTTGGGGTCGACGTGTCTCATGTCGAACGGGCGACCCGACGCCCAGTGGCGGGCGATGGGGTGGTCGATGCTGGCGAGGAGTTCCTCGTCACTGGGGAGCGATTCGGGGTTGGGGATGTCGCGGGGCATGTCGAGCTGGTGCTCGAGTCCGTCATCCGCCAACTGGAACGACGCGATGAGGGACAGTATCGGCTCGCCGTGCTGGAAGGCCTGGGAGCGCCTCGTGGAGAAGGAGCGGCCGTCGTGGATGCGGTCCACCTGGAACCGGATCGGCAGCGAAATGTCGCCCGGGCGCAAAAAGTAGCCGTGGGTCGAGTGCAGCACCCTCTCATCATCGACCGTGCTGATCGCCGCGGCGAGAGCCTGCGCAAGCACCTGGCCACCATAGACGCGACCGTGCGGCATCCACTGGCTGGGGCCCTCGAACTCATCGCCGAGGGATTCGGGTGTGAGACGGCGAAGGTTCAGCGCATCGATCATGCCGCCTAAGGCGTCTGCCATCGAAGCTCCCCGACCCAATCTCGACGTATCGCCCACAGGGCGCCTGCTTCTAGGTAGTTTAGATGGCAGATGTCACAGCAATTCACACTCGTCGATTCCCTCGCTCTCGGAGACCTCGCCACATACCTTGGTCGTGCTGCGCGTGTCGAGGATGGTTCCACGCGCCTCATCGCCGGGTCTCGCGTGCTCGCGGTGTACACGGCCGCGTTCTACCCCGCGGGCCTGCACGACGACACCCCCACCGTGCTGGGGCTTCGCACTTTCGCGCTCGCCGACGATGTCGCCTTCGACGTGGTCGTGCCCCTGCGGTCGATGCTCGACCGACTCGCACGCCTCACCTCAACAGTGACAGATGCCTCCGCCCCCGTGCCCGTGTCGCTCCCGCTTGAGGTGAACACGGTGGTGTGGGCGGCCATTTCTCCGCCAAGGGGCGGGTGGGTGTCGCTGCCCGAGATCCCGGGGACTCTCCTCACCACTGTCGCCGACGCCGGCATCAGTGAGGTGAAAGACGCTGTCGGCGGGGAGACGGGGCAGTTGATCGTGGAGCGGGTGCGGCGCGAGGTCTGGAACCGCCCCATCGATGGTTTCGAGCACGTGCCAGCCGCGGCAGCATTCACGGGCCACGCGCTCGGGTTCTTCGGCGAGGGCGACAACGCGCGGGTGCTCGAAACCGGCCCCTGGACTCGCCTCACCACCGAGCGTGGACACGTGCTCGTCCGTCGCAAACCCTGGACCCTACAGCGCTGAAGTGAGCGGTCGTGGCGGCGTCAGCATCCGCTCGTTAAACAACTGTGGCCCCCTCTCGCGAGGGAGCCACAGCGGGAGCGTGCCCGAACTTACTTGGTAAAGAGGATCGGGTTTCCGTCGCTGTAGTTGTACGGGGTGTCGAACGGGGCGTACATGATGCCCGCAATGTCCTGACCGCCGGGAACCTTCGCACCGATGATGCACTGCGTGAGCGTCGCGCCCGCGGTGTCGAAGTCGCGTGAGAAGGCATTCGTCTTGCACTTGTCCCAACCGATTACCGTGACATCCTGCGCACGCTTGCGGTCAGAAGTCGCGGGGCGGAAGCCCGTGTAGTCGGCCTGGTGTGCGATCTCATCGCCCGAAACCTTCTTCTGCTCGATTGTGAAGAAGACGAGCTCGTAGCCCTGAAGCTGGGGGATCTCGCTGACCAGGAATGCGGCGTCCTCGGCGCTGGGAGCCTCGGCGCTGACGAGACGGGCCGAGATGATCGCCGATGTGTCGTCAAGACCGGAGTACTCGTAGCTGGCCCACTCGCCAATGGGGACAGTCGCGCCAGGCTCCACCACGTCGCCGGGCGTCGTTGGCTCGGCGGGAGTCTCAGCGGGAGTCTCGGAAGGAGTCTCAGCGGGAGCTTCAGTCGAGGTGGGAACCTCGGGCGCCTCAGTGGCGGGAGTCGAGCATCCCGCGAGAATAAGACCGGCAACGAGTGCCAGCCCGACGGCCGCGTTGGTTCGGCTCACGTTCTTGAGCTGCAGTGTCATTTACTTCGCTTCCTACCAAGAGACTTGGTGGTCAGGTTTCGCGCACGCCAAAGCGCTGGGGCTTCAGCGCCATTGCGAGGGATGGTGCGCGAGAACTGCTCACGCACCCCCATTCTAGGGGCCCGTTAGTAAGCGATTGATCATGTGCGGCGAGTCGTGAAACTTATCCGTCCCGCAGGACTCGTGCACCCGCTAATATTTGCTCACCCTGAAGTGTTGCTCTCTCCCGGAGGCAAGCATGAAACGCACCCGACCCGCTGTTCTCGCTCTGGGCATTGCGAGCAGCCTCAGCATCCTCGGCCCCGCCGCAGCGCACGCCGCAACCGCCATCACAGTCGACGAGCTTGACCCACCCGGGGTCGTCGCCACGAGCAGCAGTGTCGACAACCCCTCGGTCACGTTCACGGGGACGATCAACACCGGCGAGCCAGGCGGCATTGTGCTCTTCATCGACGGCACTCTCGTCACGTGCGAAGAGTACTTCGGCAATGACGTCAACGAGGCGACGTGCTACCGGGTTGCGTCGATCGAGGGCAGCACGTGGGATTTCCCACTGTTTCAGGACGAAGTTGAACGCATCGGACTCGACCTGCTCGGGGTGCACGACTTTCGTTTCGCGCGCGTCGAAATCATCGACGGCAAAGCGGTGATAGTCACCGACGTCACCATTACCGCCGAGGTTGTTGAGGAACTCCCCGTCGAGTCTGAACCCGTCGAGCCGTCACTCCCCGGCACGCCGGATCATTCGCCCGGCGACGCGGGAACCAGTGCCCGGTCATCATCGCAACTCTCCACCGGTGACCCCGCCGCGCCCAGCGTTCTCAGCTCGGTACCCTCCGTGGGCGCCACCATCGCCGAGCCGCCCAACCTGCTCGTCGCGGCGGCGGTGACCATCATCCTGCTGCTCCTGGTCGGCCTGCCCTCGACCCTGCTGGGTGCGACGCTCAGCGACAACTACGACCGCATCTTCGGGCGCGCATCCGGTGCCGTGCGCCGTGCGACAGCCCCGCTCACACGGGCCCTCGCCGCGTCGACCGTGCCCGGTTGGCTGCCGCTCGCTCTCGGCATCGTCGCGGCCTCGATCCTGTCGTCGTTTGTCGACCCCGGGTTCGGCCTGAACTGGGGTTCGGCGCGGATGCTGCTGTCGATGGCTCTCGCGTTCGCGATCGAGACACTGCTGGGCTGGGTGGTGATCCGGGCCGTGCTGAAACGTACAGACCCCGGGCTCGACCCGAAGCCTCAACTCAAGTGGGGCTCACTGCTGATTGTTCTGGTGGCCGTCATCTTGTCGCGCCTCGTCGGATTCGAACCGGGAATGGTGTTCGGCCTCATCGTCGGGCTCGCGTTCGGCGTCACCCTCGCGACCGCACAGGACGTGAGGATCAAGCTAATCGGTATTGGCTGGGCCATTGTTATCGGGCTCGTCGGCTGGGTGGGTTACAGCGTACTGTCGGGAATCGACGGGTGGCTGCCCGTGCTTCTCGCTGAGACACTCAGTGGTATCGCCGTTGGGTCCCTCGCCGCGCTGCCAATCGCGCTTCTGCCCCTGCGCGGGCTCGACGGTGAAACCCTTTTCAGCTGGAACCGGTGGGCCTGGGCCGGCCTCTACGGTTTCGGGCTGCTGCTGTTCTTCGTCGTGCTCATGCCCATGCCCTTTAGCTGGGGCGAGGTCGGGGCACCCCTTGTGACCTGGATCTGCCTCTACCTCGGCTACGCTGCACTTGCGGTGGGGGTGTGGGCGTGGTTCCGGTTTCGCCCGGTACGGGTCGCGACGGTCGGTTCAGCCGACAGCGCGGTCGGGCAGACCTGAGGCGAGCTAGACCCCGAGCTGCTGCACACCGCCGACGGTGCCCAGCACCATGGCGACGACCATGTAGATCATGACGCCGATCATGAGAACGATCGACACGATCGCCGCCCACAGCGGTGCGCTGCCGCTGCCCGTTCGTCGGCGCACGACTACGGAGCGGCCGATGACGTAGACGAGCGAGGAGAGAAATGCCCACGCCCAGTGGAAGGGCTTGGGTAGGCCACGATCGGCGAGTTCTTTGCTGTCGCGGTAGGCGAACAAGACGCAGAGTCCGTAGCCGACCCACCCGCAGAGAACGGCGAAGAGGTAGCCGGGCGCGAGGAAGAGGCGGAACACGCTGAGCCCGGTTCGGTCGTTGACGTCGATGAGGTTGGCCCAGTCGATCGTCAGGAGGGCGAGAATTGGCAGCAGAGGAAGGATGACGATGAGCCAGATCCAGGGGGTGTTCCCGTCTGTCCCCGTGGGTGCCTTGAGTTCGCCGAAGTTCGTTGTTGAGTACGGCGAGGCGGTGTACGGCGAGGCGGTGGGCGCAGCTGTCGTCGTGGCGGGTGTCGCGTAGCCGAAACTGGGGGTCGCGTGGCGGTGCTCGGTCCACTGTGTGCCGTCCCACCAGCGCAGCGCGCCGACTCGCTGGTGATCGGGGTACCAGCCGGGTTGAGGATTCGACATGAGGCTCCTAGAGTTTCGCGATAGCTCGGCCGGCTTGACGGCCACTGAAGAGGCAACCGCCGAGGAATGTGCCCTCGAGGCTACGGTAGCCGTGCACCCCGCCTCCGCCGAAACCGGATGCCTCGCCCGCCGCGAACAGGCCCCGGATGGGGGTGCCGTCGGATGCGAGCGCTTGCGAGTCGAGGTTCGTCTCGATGCCGCCGAGGCTCTTGCGGGTGAGGATGTGCAGCTTCACTGCGATGAGTGGCCCCGCCTTGCGGTCGAGGATGCGGTGCGGTTTCGCGACCCGGATGAGTTTGTCGCCGCGGTAGTTGCGGGCCTGCCGGAGCGCGTTGATCTGGGCGTCCTTCGCGAACGTGTTCGTCAGTTCTCGGTCGCGTGCTTCGATCTCCTCACGCACGAGTGCCGTGTCGAGTTCGACATCGGGGGAGAGACCCTGCATGCCAGTGAGCAGCTCGTCGAGGGTGTGCGCCACCACGAAGTCGGCGCCTTTCTCCTTGAACGCCTCGACCGGCCCCGTCGCCCCCTTGCCCAGGCGCTGCTTCAGCAACTCTTTGATGCTCTTGCCGGTGAGGTCGGGGTTCTGCTCGCTGCCGCTCAGCGCGAACTCTTTCTCGATAATGGCTTGGGTGAGCACGAACCAGCTGTAGTCGTGTCCCGTGCTGACGATGTGCTCGAGGGTGCCGAGGGAGTCAAACCCGGGGAAGAGGGGCACGGGCAGTCGCTTGCCCGTGGCGTCGAGCCAGATGCTTGATGGTCCAGGAAGAATCCGGATGCCGTGCTGGGGCCACACGGGAGCCCAGTTCTGGATTCCCTCCACGTAGTGCCACATGCGGTCGCCGTTGATGAGGCGTGCGCCGGCCTTTTCGGTGATGCCCAGCATCCGACCGTCGACGTGGTGGGGGACACCCGAGAGCATGTGCTTCGGTGGCTCACCCATGCGCTTTGGCCACTGCGCTCGCACCAGCTCGTGGTTGCCGCCGATGCCGCCGCTCGCCACCACGGTTGCCGCGGCGCGCAGCTCGAAGTCGCCGGTCTCGTCTCGGTTGCTCTGCTCGCCGCGGCCCGCATCGTCGGGGGCGAGGGTCTTGCCGCGGGCGCCGACGACGGCTCCCTTCTCGACGATGAGCTCGTCGACGCGGTGCCGGAACTTCAGTGTCACGAGCCCCTTCGCCTCACCCTCGCGCACCGTTTGGATGAACGGTTCGAGGATGCCCGGCCCGGTGCCCCACGTGATGTGAAAACGGGGCACCGAGTTGCCGTGACCCGTCGCCGTGTACCCCCCACGCTCGGCCCAGCCGACGACCGGGAAGAACTTCACCCCCATGTCGCGCAGCCACTCGCGCTTCTCGCCCGCCGCGAACTGCAGATAGGCCTCAGCCCACTGGCGCGGCCAATTGTCTTCGTCGCGGTCGAAACCGGCGGTGCCCGCCCAGTCCTGCCGGGCGAGTTCGAGTGAGTCCTTGATGCCCATGCGCCGCTGTTCGGGAGAGTCGATGAAGAAGAGCCCGCCGAACGACCACCACGCCTGCCCACCGAAACTGGCTTCCGGTTCCTGGTCGACGATCGTGACGTGTTTGCCGGCCCGTACGAGTTCGGCCGCCGCGACGAGGCCTGCGAGGCCGGCGCCGATGATGAGGGCGTCGCTTTTGGGGGTGTTGTCAGGCATCCGGACTCCTTCGTTCTGCTGCCCACTCAATGTATCGCCGCGCGGGGCGACGATGCGCCGTTTAGTGGACGATGCTCCATCTGTGGCTGGCGCATTGTCCGCTAACTGGAGCATCGTTGCGAATGGGGTGGGTGGGCCAGATCACGCGCGGCCCCGGATGCGTCGGCTCAGTGTGGCGGCAGCGGCCGAGACCGCGCGGCCGAAGCGCGCCCACTGGGCGTCGTCGACGAGGGTGCGGCGGAACGTGAGCCCGACCGCCGCGGCCGGGTAGTCGTTGTGGTCGAGCACGGCGGCGGCTACGGAAGCGTAGGTCTCGTCGATGTCGCCGTCTTCGGTGGCCCAGCCGCCCTCACGCGCGGCGTCGAGCAGGGCGCGAAGTTCGGCGACGGATGCCGGCCCCTTGGTGGTGCGCAGCGGAAGGGCGGTGTCGGTGTAGATGGCGGCGAGTTGGGCAGTGGGGAGTGCGGCGAGCATGGCGCGGCCGGTGGCGGTGAGGTGGGCGGGCAGTCTGACGCCGATGGACGTGACGACTGCGGGTGCCCGCGCCGCCGCGATTTTGGAGGCGTAGACGACGTCGGTGTGCTGCAGCACGCCGAGGTGGGCGACGACGGGGAGTTTGGTTTCGCTCACGAGCCGTTCAAGTACGGGGGTGCCGAGGCGGGCGAGTGCGCGGGAGGCGAGCACGCTGGATCCGATGTCGCCGAGGAGGGGGGCGAGTGCGTAGCCCTGGTGTTCGGGGGAGTGGACCACGAATCCTTCATCCTGCAGCACGTTGAGCAGGTGGTAGAGGCTGGAGCGGGGCAGTTCGAGGTTGCGGGCGATGGTCGCGGCGCGTACGGGTCCGCTGTGGCCGGCGAGGTACCGGATGATGCGCAGCGCGCTGCGTGCGGCGGGTACGTCGCTCACGGTGCCCCCCCGGGTCAGCCCCAAACACAGTGTCTGGGATACCAGACAGTTTATGCAGAAATGGATGCCCGCGCGAGAGGGATTGCGGCTCTAATGAGAGTCATGACTGTGCACGATGTTGAGCTTGGTGTTGGCGCCCCGACGCACACCGATGTTATTGCCGTGGCCCGGCACGATGCGCGCGTGACGATTGCACCGGATGCCATGGCCGCGATCGAGAAGAGCCGCGCGGTGATTGAGGCGCTCGCCTCCGACACGCAGCCGCACTATGGGGTGTCGACGGGCTTTGGGGCGCTCGCGAGCAAGCACATCCCGCCTCCGCGGCGAGCCCAATTGCAGCGGTCGCTGGTGCGAAGCCATGCGGCGAGCAGCGGACCCGAGGTTGAGCGCGAGGTGGTGCGGGCGACGATGTTCTTGCGTTTGTCGACTCTCGCGACGGGGCACACCGGCGTGCGGCCGGTTGTCGCCGAAACCTACGCGGCAATGCTTAACGCGGGCATCACGCCAGTGGTGGGGGAGTACGGCAGCCTCGGCTGCTCGGGCGACCTCGCGCCGCTCGCCCACTGCGCGCTCGCGGCGATGGGCGAGGGTTCGGTACGTGTCAGCGCACCGAACTCTCGAAGCGCGGAAGTCTTCGAAGCTGGACCTAGCGGAACCCTCATGCAGGCATCCGACGCCCTCACGGCGGCGGACATCGAACCGGTTGAGCTGCACGAGAAGGAGGGCCTCGCTCTCATCAACGGGACCGACGGCATGCTGGGGATGCTCGTCATGGCGATCCACGACATCCGCAAGCTCGTAACGACGGCTGACCTGGCAGCGGCGCTCAGTGTCGAAGGTCTGCAGGGAACCGATGCGGTGTTTGCGGCTGATCTGCATGCGCTGCGGCCGCATCCTGGTCAGCGTGATTCGGCGGCGAATATGCGCGCGGTGCTCACGGGCTCGCCGATGCTGAGCCAGCCGGAGGGCTTCACGCGGGTGCAGGATGCCTACTCGCTGCGCTGCGCCCCGCAGGTGCACGGCGCGGTGCGCGACACGGTCGAGCACGCGGCGACGGTCGCCGGCCGCGAGCTGGCGAGCGCGATCGACAACCCGGTAGTGACGCCGGATGGGCGGCTCGAGTCGAACGGCAACTTCCACGGGGCCCCGCTCGGCTACGTGCTCGATTTCCTTGCGATCGCGGTCGCCGATCTGGCGAGCATGAGTGAGCGCCGCACCGACCGTTTTCTCGATGTTGCGCGCAGTCACGGCCTGAACGCGTTTCTTGCGGACGACCCCGGGGTGGATTCGGGGCACATGATTGCGCAGTACACGCAGGCGGCGATCGTGTCTGAGCTGAAGCGGCTGGCGAATCCGGCGAGTGTGGATTCGATTCCGTCGTCGGCGATGCAGGAGGACCACGTGTCGATGGGGTGGAGCGCGGCTCGCAAGCTGCGCCGCGCGATCGACGGCCTCGGCAGGGTGATCGCGATCGAGCTGCTCACGAGTGCCCGCGCGATGGACTTGCGCGCCCCCGTGCAGCCTGGCCCGGTCGGCACGGCCGTGCGCGCCCAGCTCAGAACCGAGGTCGAGGGCCCAGCGACTGACCGCTACTTGGCGCCCGAGATTGAGGCCGCCCACCGCATGGTGCTTGACGGTTCGCTGCTGGCGGCCGCGGCATCCGCCATCAACAGCAACGGAGGAGAACTCTCATGAACGCGAACCCCGACAGCAGCCCGAGCACCGTGAGCGGCCCGCGCCCGGTGCGCGCGCACCGCGGCACCGAGTTGAACACGCTGGGCTGGCCGCAGGAGGCGGCGCTGCGGATGCTGCAGAACAACCTCGACCCGGAGGTCGCCGAGCACCCCGACAGCCTCGTCGTCTACGGCGGCACGGGCAAGGCGGCGCGGGACTGGGCGAGCTTCGACGCGCTGCAGCGCACACTCACCACGCTCAAGGGTGACGAGACGATGCTCGTGCAGTCGGGCAAACCGGTGGGGGTGTTCCAGACGCACGAGTGGGCGCCGCGGGTGCTCATCGCGAACTCGAACCTCGTGGGCGACTGGGCGAACTGGGACGAGTTCCGCCGACTCGAGCAGCTCGGCCTCACCATGTACGGGCAGATGACGGCGGGCTCCTGGATCTACATCGGAACTCAGGGCATCCTGCAGGGCACCTACGAGACGTTCGCGGCGGTCGCGGCGCTGCGGCACGCGCGCGGGCAGGGGGGCGGGAGTCTCGCGGGCACGATCACCCTCACGGGCGGCCTCGGCGGAATGGGCGGCGCGCAGCCGCTCGCGGTCACGATGAACGAAGGCGTCGCGATCTGTGTCGATGTCGACCCGAGCCGCATCGCGCGCCGCATCGAGCACCGCTACCTCGACGTCGAGGCGCGCAGCCTCGAGCACGCGCTCGAGCTCGCCTACGGCGCGCGCGACGCAAAGAAACCCCTCAGCATCGGGCTGCTCGGCAACGCCGCCGAGGTGTTCCCGCGCCTGCTCGCGATGGGTGCCGAGATCGACCTCGTCACCGACCAGACGAGCGCCCACGACCCGCTCGCCTACCTGCCCGTCGAGTACGGCTTCGACGAGTGGGATGCGCGACGCACCGCCGACCCCGCCGGGTTCGCGGCGGCATCCCGTCAGTCGATGGCGAGGCAGGTGGAGGCGATGGTGGGGTTCCAGAAGTCGGGCGCGGAGGTGTTCGACTACGGCAACAACATCCGCACGGAGGCTCTGACGGCGGGGTTCGCGGAGGCGTTCGCGTTCCCCGGGTTCGTGCCCGCCTACATCCGTCCCCTGTTCGCCGAGGGCAAGGGCCCGTTCCGCTGGGCGGCGCTCTCAGGCGACCCGAAAGACATCGCGGTGACCGACCGGGCGGTGCTCGAGCTGTTCCCCGAGAACGAGTCGCTCGCGCGCTGGATTCACATGGCGGGGGAGCGCGTGCACTTCCAGGGCTTGCCCGCGCGCATCTGCTGGCTCGGCTACGGGGAGCGCGACAAGGCGGGGCTGCGTTTCAACGAGCTCGTCGCCTCGGGCGAGATCAGCGCCCCGATCGTCATCGGCCGCGACCACCTCGACTCCGGTTCGGTGGCTTCTCCCTACCGCGAGACGGAGGCCAGGCTCGACGGCTCGGATGCGATCGCCGACTGGCCCCTGCTCAACGCGCTCGTCAACACGGCATCGGGGGCGACGTGGGTGTCGATCCACCACGGCGGCGGTGTCGGCATCGGCCGCTCGATTCACGCCGGTCAAGTAGCGCTCGCCGACGGCACGCCGCTCGCCGCAGAGAAGCTCGCGCGCGTGCTGACGAACGACCCCGGCATGGGTGTGATCAGACACGTGGATGCCGGCTACGACCGCGCGGTCGAGGTCGCCGATGAGCGCGGCGTGCGGGTGCCGATGCGCGAGACCGGTGCCTGATGCGGTCCCCGATGCTGGCCCCCGTAGGCAAGACTGCCCCCGTGCGCGAGACTGTCTGACATGAGGTACGCCGACGCGCTGCCGGTCGACCCGCTCTGGCCGAGGGCGGGGGACTGGCCTGTGCCATCCGGTCGCGTCGACCTGGCCATGATCGGGGTGCCGACGCACGCGACGTCGATCTCGGCGACGAACGCGCACGAGACGCCGGATGCGGTGCGGGCGATGCTTCCTCGCTACAGCGAGTTCACGCACAGTGCCGTCGGAACAGACCACGGGCGCGAGCTGACGTTCGCTGACTGCGGCAACCTCGTCGACCCCGACGCCGACGAACCCGGCGCGATCGCGCGTATCGCGGCGATCGACGCCGAGCTGCTCGTTGCCCTCGGCGGCGACAACGCTGCCACGGTGCCGACGGCGCTCGGCCGCTGGGGTTCGCGCATCGACACGGCGGGGCTCGTGACGGTGGATGCGCACTACGACCTGCGAGACGGCCGCTCGAACGGCTCGCCGGTGCGGCGGCTCATCGAGGGGGGCCTCGACGGGCGGCGCGTGGTGCAGGTGGGCATCAGCGATTTCGCGAACTCAGCCGAGTACGCCGCGAGAGCCAGAGACTTCGGCATCACGGTGATCCTGCGCGACGAGCTCGCCCGGCGGCCCATGGCCGATGTCATGGCGGAGGCGCTCGACATCGCGGCCGGGGCGGGCGGGCCCGTGCACGTCGACCTCGACGTCGACGCGTGCGACCGCGCGGTGGCGCCCGCGTGCCCCGCGTCGGTGCCGGGTGGCATTTCGGCGTTCGAGCTGCGGCAGGCAGCGCGCGTGGCGGGCGCGCACCCCGCGGT
>DAOMOV010000006.1:0-3862 GCA_035444505.1 Terrimesophilobacter sp. | reverse complement strand
GCAACCACAGACACCCCCGATCAGCGCACCGTGCGGCTCGTGGCGCTGTGCGTGCTCGAGGCTGCCGCGGGCATGCGGCAACGCAATCCGGGGGCGCAACCGTGAGCATCCTGATCGACAACATCGGTCTGCTCGTGACGAACGAGCCCGACCGGCCCGATCGCACCGAGGCTGCCCTCGTCATCGACAACGGCGTCGTGGCGTGGGTAGGGCCGGCGTCCGAGGCGCCCGCGGCGGATGAGAGCATCGACGCGGAGGGGCGCTGCGTCATCCCGGGTTTCGTCGACAGCCACAGCCACATCGTGTTCGCGGGCGATCGTGCCGATGAGTTCGAGTTCAGGATGCGCGGCGAAAAGTATGCCGCGGGCGGCATTCGCCGCACGGTGCGGCTCACGCGTGAAGCGACCGACGAAGACCTTCTAGCCAACGCCGCCCGGCTCGTCGCGGAGATGCGCGCGCAGGGCACGACGACGGTGGAGATCAAGAGCGGCTACGGGCTCGCGACCGAGCACGAGGAGCGCGCGCTGCGCATCGCCGGCACCCTCACCAACGAGACGACCTACCTGGGCGCCCACGTCGTGCCTGAGGAGTACGCCGGCGACCCCGCGGGCTACGTTGCGCTCGTCACGGGCGAGATGCTCGACGCGTGCGCGCCCCACGCGAAGTGGATCGACGTGTTCTGCGACGAGGGCGCGTTCGATGAGGACCAGGCGCGCGTGATCCTCACCGCCGGTCTGGCCAAGGGGCTCCAGGCGCGCATGCACGGGGCACAACTCGGCCCGTCGGGGGCGGTGCGGCTGGCGGTCGAGCTGGGGGCGGCATCCGTCGACCACTGCACTTTTCTGACCGACGACGATGTCGACGCGCTCGCGAACTCCGACACGGTGGCGACGCTTCTGCCGGGAGTCGAGTTCTCGACGCGGCAGCCCTACCCCGACGCGCGACGCCTCATCGACGCGGGGGTGACGGTGGCGCTCGCGTGCGACTGCAACCCGGGATCGAGCTTCACGAGTTCGATGCCGTTCTGCATCGCGGTGGCGGTGCGCGACATGGGGTTCACGCCGCGTGAGGCGCTCTGGTCGGCGACAGCGGGCGGAGCGGCGGCGCTGCGCCGCACCGACGTGGGCGGGCTCGCCATGGGGCAGAGGGGAGATGCGGTGATTCTGGATGCCCCGAGTTTCGTGCACCTCGCCTACCGCCCGGGGGTTCCGCTCGTGCACCGGGTCATCACGGCATCCTGATCGGGGCGACTCCACTCTCTCTGTGCTGAGCAGCAGCCCGTTTTAAGGCGATTGACAGAGAATCCTGTAATCTGTCGAGAGGCCTGACTGGGGGCTGCTGAACGAAAGGCTGCGTGAATTGTCGAATCTTGTCGCGAAACTGACCGGTGTTGTTGCTGCGGGCGTGCTCGCTCTGGGGCTTGTCGGCTGCAGTGCGCAGCCGCCCGTGGAGACGTCAACGCCGACCGCGCCCGCCAGTGAGGGCCAGAACGGCTCTAGCGGCGACGAGGGCAACGACGGTCGCGCGTTCGATTCGACGGATGGCGCGATCATCACGGCACTGCTGGCGGCAATCCCTGGGGCCGAGAGTGCCGAGTGGCAGGGCAAGAGCATTCGCATCTTCTTCTCGGAGGGCAGCGTGAACGACGTGACGGCGGGAATCGGCTGCCTGGCCGCGCAGACTCTCATCGCCGAGGACGAGACGTCGTTCATGGTCTACCCCGACGGTGAGATCGACTGCTCGACGCAGTACTGAGTCGCGCCGACGAGCCGCGCCACTGAGGCGGGCGGTTGAGACGCGCTGACGCCCTACTCGTCGAACGTGTTGACCAGGGAGTGGGCGGCGCGGTCGAGGTAGTCCCACAGGGTGGCCTCGAGCAGCTGGGGCAGTTCGAGTGAGTCTACGGCGACGCGCATGTGGTGCAGCCAGCGGTCACGTGCATCGGGGTTGACCTTGAAGGCGGCGTGCCGCATGCGCAGCCGGGGGTGCCCGCGCTCGGCGCTGTAGGCTCCTGGCCCGCCCCAGTACTGCTGCAGGAACAGCGACAGTCGACGGATGGCCCCCTCGAGGTCGTGGGCCGGGTACATGGGCCAGAGCACCTCATCCGTCTGCACACCCTCGTAGAAGCGCCGCACGAGACGGTCGAAGGTGTCGGACCCGCCGATCTGGTCGTAGAAGCTGCCGCCCGCGACGGCACCGTCGCGCGAGACGCGTAGCGTGAGTCGGTCTTCGCTCACTTCGGTTCCTCGTCGGTGACGTTGGCGGTCATGCCTTGGGGGTCCATGACGATGCGCTTGAGCGAGGGGATGTTGACGCCGCTCGCATCGAGCGCCGACTTGAGTCTGGCGCGCAGCTCGCGCGCGACACCCCACTGCTCGCTCGGCCGGGTCTTGACGACGAGCCGCAGCACGGTGGCTTCGGCGCTGATGGACTCGACGCCCCAGATCTCGGGTTTCGCCATGATCTTGCGGCGCCACTCGCCCGACTCCGACATGGCTGTCGCGGTTTCGAGAACGGTGATCTTGACCTCGTCGAGGTCGGCCGTGTACGGCACGGGCAGGTCGATGACGGCGCGCGCCCAGCCCTGTGACATGTTGCCGACGCGCAGAATCTCGCCGTTGCGCACCCACCAGAGCGTGCCATCCACGCTGCGAATGCTCGTGACCCTGATGCCGACCGATTCGACCACGCCGGATGCCTCACCGACGTCGATGATGTCGCCCACCCCGAACTGGTCTTCGGCGACCATGAAGAGGCCGTTGAGGATGTCTTTGATGAGGCTCTGTGCACCGAAACCGAGCCCGGCGCCCAGGGCGGCGGTGATGAGGGCGAAAGCTCCGGTGACGTTGGGCACGGTGACGTTGATGATGATGAGCAGCGCGACGATGATGATGACGGCGGTGATGAGGTTGCCGAACACGGTGCCGAGGGTGCGGGTGCGCTGCACGACACGCACAGCGTGCAGGGGGGATGCGTTGAGCTCCTGGGTGAGTTCAACGCCCTGCGATTTCTTGACGCCGGTGACGACGCGGTGAACGATGCGGCGCACCGAGAACTGCAGCACCCAGCGCAGCACGATCGCGCCGACGATGACTCCGACGACGGTGGCGGGCACGCTCCAGGCAGCGAGGAAGCCGCCGAGCGCTTCCCACAGCGCAGCCCAGTCGAAGTCGCCCATGGTTCCTCGAGTCTAGCCGCCGACACTACCGGGGTTCTGAGTCCCGCTCTTCGCTCAGGGTGTAGTGAGTGGCGGTCCGCGACAAAGCGACGGAGACCTCAACGCGAAGGATGATCGGTCTACTGCATTCCGCTATTGTGTGGTAGCTTTTCTCATGAGGCATCTTCACCCGAGAAGATCCCGTCAGCGAAAGTTCACGATGCTCACTACGTCTGCACCTAGGACCGCTCGGCGCCGGTCCACGTCCCGCAACGTGTCGATCGCCGCCGCACTGGGCCTCATGGTTGCCGTGGCGTCTCCTTTGGCAGCCATCGCGGCGAGCGGTTCAGCGACAGAGACGATCGATTTCGATTCGCTCACCTGGTCGGTGGATCGTCAGCTTCCCAGCGGTGGCTACACCGTGGGCACAAACCAGTTGACGCTGGACGTCGACGGCAGCGAGCGGTCGGGTGCGAGCAGCTACTACTACTTCGAGGGCGTGCAGGCGTCACTGCCGTCGGGCACCGCGTGGGTCGACCAGGTCGACAGCGTGGGCGCGACGCTGACGGTCGATCCGGCTTGGGCAAGCGTGCCGGGCATGGAAGCCGGCCTGTGGCTCCGGTCGAACGACCCGTCGGCTCCCGCGAGTCCTGCGTGGCCGACGCTCGTCGTCACGAACGATGGACTAGGGGGCCTCAACCCCAC
>DAOMOV010000005.1:0-24260 GCA_035444505.1 Terrimesophilobacter sp. | reverse complement strand
GTACACGCCGAACAGGTTGATGGCGCGCGCATTCGCCTCGCGGTATTCCTCGACGAGCTCGCCGAACTCGCCCTCATTGCGCTTCTCCTTGCGGAAAGCCTTCACCGCACGGATGCCCGTCATGGTCTCGACGAAGTGCACGATCACGCGGGCCGAGGCTGTGCGGGTCTCCCGGAACACCTTCTGCGAGCGCACCTGGAACCATCGCGTGAGAATCACCAGCGGCACGACCGCGGCGAGCAGTACGAGCCCAGCGACCCAATCCTGCAGAAACAGCGCTCCCGCAATGAACACCATGTACAGCCCGCCCTGCACGAGCTGGCTGATGCCGTTGTCGAGCAGTTCGCGAAGCGAGTCGAGGTCACTCGTCTGTCGGGCGATGATGCGGCCGGAGGTGTAGTTCTCGTGGAACTCCAGGCTCAGCTTCTGCGTGTGCAGGAACACCCGCCGACGCAGCTCGATGAGGATCGCCTGGCTGACGCGCGCCATGAGCACGGTGTACCACGCGATGAGCAGGGCACCGGCGAGACCCGAGATCAGGTATGCGGCAACGACGAGAAGGAGCGGCATCGCGTCGCCGTCAATGACGGCGGGCAGGCCTCGGTCAATTCCGAAGGCGATGAGCGCCGGGCCGACCACTTGCGCACCCGTGCTCACGATGATGACCGTCGCCGTGAGGGCAATGCGCGCCTTCATGGGGCTCACGAGCGAGCCCAACAGGCGCATCGATCGCGCGCGAATCTGGCGGCTCTCCGCCTTGGTCAGATCGTGGCGCTCTTCGCCCGAAACACCAGTGACGCTCATACTCCCCCCTCCCCTGCGCTGCGGCCGGATCGGCCGGGGTTGACGATGGGAATCGCGCCCGTCTGTGTCGTGACGACCGGCTCGACTCCAGAGACCGGTTGCTCGTCGTCGAGGCTCGAGATGACGTAGCGGTAGTGCTCGCTCGAGGCAAGCAGGTCGCTGTGCTTGCCGACCGCGGTGATGCGACCTCTCTCGAGCAGCGCGACTCGGTCGGCAAGCTGCACCGTGGAGGGCCGGTGTGCGACGATCAGCGCAGTGACTCCGCCTTTTCGGCCCGCCGCCGCCCCCGCGGCGGGCTCGACCGGGTCGCCGTCGACGCCGCCCCCGTCGCCGGACAGCACGTGACGCAGGGCCTCCTCGACGAGCGCCTCCGTGTCGACGTCGAGAGCTGAGAGCGGGTCGTCGAGCACGAGAACGGATGGCTTTGCCGCGACCGCGCGGGCAAGCGCCAGCCTCTGCCGCTGGCCCCCCGAGAGGCTCATTCCTTCCTCGCCGACTTTCGTGTCGAGGCCTTCCGGCAACTCGTACACGAAGTCGGCCTGGGCGATGGAGATCGCCTCGCGAAGCTCGTCCTCGCTCGCCTCGGGGCGCCCGAGCAGAACGTTGTCACGCACTGACGCCGAGAACAGGGTGGCATCTTCGAAGGCCATGGCGATGTGCCTGCGCAGTTCTCCGAGTCGAAGGTCGCGGATGTCGACACCGTCGATCGTGATACTGCCGCCGGTGACGTCGTAGAGCCGCGTCGTGAGGGCCGTGATCGTGGATTTGCCGCTGCCGGTGAGCCCCACGAGCGCCATGGTCTCGCCGGGTTCGATCTCCAGGTCGATGCCGTTGATGAGGTCGCGGGTGCCTTCCGCGGCATCCTCGTACCTGAAGTGCACGTCGTCGAAGACGAGTCTGCCCTGCGGGGTCTCCACGGTCTTCGGGTCAGCGGGGTCGGTGATGGGGTTGTTCGAGTACATGACCTCGAAGAAGCGGTCGGATGCCGTGCGCGTATCGAGCGTCATCGACAGCAGGAAGCCGATGGATTCCACGGGCCACCTCAGCACGGTCGCGGTGGCGAAGTAGGCGACGAGCCCGCCAAGAGTGATCTGCCCGAGGGAGGCGAGCCATACGCCCGCGAGCAGGCTCACGGCGAAGATCGCATCGGGAACGAGCAGCAGCCACAGCCAGATGCCCGCGATCGCTTTCGCCTTCTCGATCTCGGTGCCGCGCACCAGTTCCGCTTGCGTCTGGAACTTCTTCAGCGCCTCCTTGCCGCGGCCGAACGCCTTGAGCACGCGGATGCCGTGCACCGACTCCTCCACGGCGGTGGCGAGGTCACCCGTCTGATCCTGGCTCCGTCTCGCGATGACGGAGTACTTGTTCTCGAACACGTACCCGTAGATCCAGAGCGGGATGGAGAGTACGAAGAAGATGAGACCGAGAACCCAGTTGATGCCGACGAGTACGACCATGCCGACGATGATGGTCGCGACGTTGACCACGATGAGTACGAGCCCGAATGCGAACCAGCGGCGGATGAGGTTCAAATCGCTGATGGCGCGAGAGAGGAGCTGTCCGCTCGGCCAGCGATCGTGGAAGGCGACGGGCAGGTATTGAAGCTTGTCGTACAGTGCGTTGCGCATCCGTGCCTCGATGTGCGTGCCGGGGTGCAGCACGAACCAGCGGCGCAGGAAGATCATGAGCGCCTCGAGCACCCCGAGGCCCAGTACGAGCAGAACGGGCACCCAGATCTCGCTGGAGTCACCTTCCTGCAGCGGACCGTCCACGAGCGATTGCAGCACCTGCGGGATCGCCAACGACACCAGGGCGGCGAGCATCGCCGCGGCCATGCCGGCGTAGATCCACGGCATGGCGGGCTTCACGAACGGGTACAGTCGCCGGATCGCGGCGACCGTGCTGAGCTTGCGCTCGGTGTCAATAGACACAGTTGGTTCCTTGTGGGTTGTGGGTGATTCAGCAGGATCGGCGGCGCTGCCGAAACACGACGACGAGTCGCGGAAACCCCCGAGACTCGCTCCCGCGACGGCAACGGGAGGGACCGAGGGTGCATGCAAGCGGCGGGGCGCCGAGCGCCCCTGACCGATTGCGCAGCCTTACAGGCTATGCCCCCGAAGGGGTGCGGTCAAGTGGAACGGTTGTCGAGGCATCCGCTGCCCACAGTCAGGGTCGACGGTCAGCGAATGCGCACGGAGAGGCAGGTCACGCAGCCCTCGAGTTTCTCGAACTCGCTGATGTCGACCGTGACAACCGAGTAGCCGAGGTCCCTGATGAGCTCCGCCGACCGGGGTGCCGAGTCGGCCATCAGCACGGTCGCCTCGTCGAGCACCACGACGGCCGAGCCGCTCTCCTCCGGCATCGCCATGAACCGATCGAACACGTTCGGGTCATCGACGTTCGGCCTGAACCCGATCACCGTGCCATCGGGCAGGGCCGTCACCGCCGACTTCAGATGCAGCACCTTAGACACCGGCACCGCCACCACCGTGTACCCCAGCGGCGACACGATCGAACGCAGCTGACGGATGCCTTCAGCATTCGTTCTGCCGCCGCGCCCCACGTAGACCGTCGAAGCGATCTTGAGCACATCGCCGCCGTCAAGCGTGCCCGGTTCGGTGATCCGCTCGACCGTGAGGCCCAACTGCGAGACCGAGGCCTCGACCGCGTCTGGTTCGGCGCGGCGCGACTCCGCACCCGGCCGCGTGATGACCGCCGTGTCGCCGAAGATCACGACCGTGTCTTCGATGAAGACCGAGTCCGCGGCATCCGGCGCCACGGGAACCTCCACCACATCCCAACCGTGAGCCGCCAGCGCCGCCACGTACGAATCCCACTGGGCATCCGCCAGCTCGGTATCGATGACCGAACGAGCAATGTGGGTCACCAGGCCCTCATCGAGGTTCGTCGCCGGCAGGCGCACGAGCGCGAGCGTGGCCTCACGCGGCCCAGGCGCATCCAGTGCACGACCCGAAAGCCACGACCACACGCGACGCCCGAGCATCATCGCAGTCAGCACCGCCACCACCGTGAAAATCAGGTGCGGCCCGATGAGCGACTCTGCCGCATAGAGGAACACCGCAAGACCATCGAACTGCGCCGACAGCAGCAACGCCCCAGCGAGTGCCCCCACGTACGCGGCCACCACGGCAGCGACAACCGCGATCAGCAGTGCCCAGTACCAGCGCCACAGCCCGCCGAGCGCCGCCCCGATCGTCAGCAGCAGGAACAGCAGCACGCTCGCCGGCCAGAAGAACTCCGCGAGCTGCCCCAGCGTCTCCGGACTCGCCGCGCTCACCACGTAGTACGCGAGTACCGTGACCGAGAACGTCACCACCGCGACCACCAGCGGCGCCACGATCGCGGCTACCGGAAGACGGTAGCCGTCGGACGAGCGGACGGGCTTCGGAAGAGAATCCATGTGCCGAGACTAGGGGAAAACCCGCATCGGCGCGCACGACCGCGCGAGGGTCGCTGCCCGATTGTCGAGACCAAGACAATTGCAGCCTTCCAGCCAGTCAGAGCGTTGCAACCCACGTGTAGCTGTGCGCTCAAGTGCTCACGAAAAAGTGGCTCGAGTGATCTGCCGGCCACTGTTATCATGACTATGCGAATAGTTCGACTGGATTGAATGGGGCTTTGACCATGAATACGAGCGAAGAAACTCAAGACGTTCGGGCTCTTGCGGCGGAGTACGCCGAGAGAAACTATGCTCCGATTGCCGCAGAGATTGACGCGCAGCGGCGCCACATCACTGTTTCAGAACGTCAGGAACTCGGCTCACTCGGCATGCTGGGGCTCGCTCATAGCGAAGAATATGGTGGGAGCGGAAGCCCGCTAGTGCTCGCCTTGGCCGCGATCGAGGAATTCGCGAAGGTCTGCAGGCCCGCCGCGTTCCAAATTTTCGAAGCTAACGTAGGCCCCGCACAAGTCATCGCGCACTTCGGCACTCCTGAGCAGCGTGAACGTTGGCTTCCGGGGATCATCAGTGGCGAGATAACAATGGCAGTAGGTATTTCAGAGCCCGACGCGGGATCCGCAGCCACTGACCTTCGCACCTCCGCTCGACCGAGCGAGGGCGGATGGGTTCTGAACGGGTCAAAACGCTGGATTTCGAATGGTGGCGAAGCTGATCTTTATCTGGTGTACACGCGCCTTTCGGAAGCCTCCGGAGCGAAAGGCATCGGCGCGCTCGTCGTTGAGAGTTCTGCCCCGGGCGTCACATTCGGTTCACCTGAGCGATTGATGGGTTTTCGAGGAATTCCATCCTCCGATATTTACTTCGATGATGTCGAAGTTCCCCAGGAGAACCTGGTCGTTGCGGCTGGTGACTTCCGCAAACTCTTCACGGCATTCTCGATTGAACGCCTCGGCAATGCGACAATGAGCCTCGCGATCGGTCAGGCCTCGCTCGACAAGACAATCGAATACGTTCAGGCGCGCACCCAGTTCGGAAAACCCTTGATCGAGTTCCAATCGGTGCAGTTGCAACTCGCTGACATGCTGACACAGGTTGAAGCCGCGAGACTGCTCATCGATCGCGCCGCCACTCGTGTGCGAGATGGTGTCATGCCAAACGCATTGGAGGTCTCGATAGCCAAGGCAAACGCGAACGAGATGGCCAAGAAAGTCTCTGATACGGCGATGCAGTTGCATGGTGCAAACGGGTACACCGAAGAGTTCGGCATCGAGCGACTACATCGTGACGCGCATGGCTGGGCGATCGCCGGCGGCACACCATCAATCCAACGGGTGCGAATCGTCTCTGAACTCTTGGGCCGAAAGTTCGACCAGCGCGCCTAAGCGCAACCACCATTGTCGATCCTAGGCATGTGAGTGCAGGGCGAGCAGTCGCCCGTGCTTTAGTCACCGCAATCGGCCTCAAGCGGCCCCAACCCACTAGGCAGCTAACGTAAGCCCATCACTTCAGGCAACCAGAGCACGATCTCGGGGAAGAAGAAGAACACCGCGGTTACTGCGAGGTCCAGAAGCACAAACGGAATGAGCTTCTTGAAGACGTCGATGACCGGGACCTTGATCAGCCCCGAGATAATGAATGCGTTGATCCCAACAGGAGGCGTCAGCAAACCAATCTCGATCATCTTGAGGACAAGAATCCCGAACCACACCCCGTCCAAGCCAAGATCCGTGACGACCGGGGCCATGAGCGGGACCGTAAGAACCAGGATTGTCATGCCGTCTAGGAAGGCTCCGAGCGGCAGAAGGATAAGCAGGATGATGCCGACGATAACCAGCGGCGGTACGTCAAGACTGCTGACAAAGTCGGCGATCGCTGGCGTGATCCGGGCAGACGCGATGAGGTAGGAAAACACCGCCCCTCCGAGCACGAGCAAGAAGATCATGGCGGTGACGCTGGCGGCATCACGAAATGACACTGCGATGAGCTTCAACTTCTTGACGCCACCAGCGCGGCGTGTCGCGAGTCCGACGATCAGTGCGACGAACGCGGCAATCGCACCAGCTTCGGTGGCCGTGAAGATTCCCCCGTACATGCCTCCGACTACGATGCCGAAGAGGACGAGCGCCCAACCGACCGCGGTCATGTCGGAAAACAGTGCGCGTCGCGGTGACATCGGGCGTCCCTCGCCGAGCTCGAAATCCGGTAGCTCAGGCGGGGTTTCTCCGCGACGCTTCACGAATTCTGTCACCATGATGAATGCGGCAAGCGCAAGCACCGAACCGATGCCGGGGATGACCCCAGCCACGATCATCACGCCGATGTTCTCCTCGGCGATGATCGCGTACAGGACAATGATGACGCTCGGAGGTATCAGTACGGCAACGGCACCTGCCGCCGCCACGACCGCTCCGGCGTAAGCACGGCTATAGCCGAACTTGGACATTTCCTGAGCTGAGATTCGGCCAAACGCGGCAACATCCGCTGCACTGGATCCGGATACTCCACTGAAAAGCCCCGTGGCGAACACCGTTGCGACGGGAAGCCCGCCGGGGAGTTTGCGGACGAGGCGGAACATCGCACGGTAGATGCCTGCACCGATCCCCGAACTCGAGAAGACACTTCCCATGAGGATGTACATCGGCACCACGAGAAGCGCATAGTCAGACGCGGAGCCGTAAGCGGCGCTGCCCAACACATTCCCGGCGATCGCAGGACCGTTCAGCATGACGATACCGAGAAGCCCGGCAATTCCGACCGATATCCCTACCGGCACTTCGAGCAGGGCGAGCACGATGAACGCGATCACCGCAATAGTCACGATCAGCACGACCGACATCAGTACGCCGCTCCCATGTCGCCCTGTTCAATCGGGCTGGTGTCCTTGCGCCGCAATCTCACGATGTATTCCACGACTTTTCCGAAGATGGCGAGCGCCAATGCCGCGATGCAAATTGCGACGATTAGCCTCGATGGCCAAATGGGAACCTGAATGATTCCGAAGTGATATTCGCCAGTTGAGATAGATCTGGCGGCTGAGTTGAACGAGCTGACAGCAAGCCAGACTGTGAAAGCCGTGGCCACGACCATTCCGATAAGTCGAAGCACAGTTGAGGCTGGCTCTTTGATCGCGTCTACCAGGATCGGGGTCCGGATGTGGAGACGCGTGGTCTCCGCACCCAGCATTCCCAAGTAGACCGCGGCAGCCAAGGTGACCTCTGCGATCTCCAGCGCTCCGGGAAGTCCACGGCCTGCCATTGTTCGCATAATGACGTCCGCGACTGTGAGCAACATGAGCGCGCCGATGACTATCCCGGCGAGCGCAGAGCTAGCACGGCCGAGCCAGTTCAGGGCCCGTGTGAGGCCGAGCGGACCGTACACGGTCGGCTGGTTAGGTGTCATACCGACGCTCGAGCTCATGCAACGGACCAAATCCGATCAACTCAGCAAACTCCGGGTACGGCATCGTCGGCACTGTGACCTCCTGCGGAGTCTCGCTCTGTGCAAGCTCTGCGAGGTGACGCTTGAGCGCCTCCACCACTGCAAAGTACGTATCAACGTGATTCATCACCATCACCACGCCCATCTCCTTGAGCTCCGCCTCGGAAAGAGCCCAGTGCCATGCACCCGGCGGCGTCGAAAGCGCAATGCGATTCGGGCCGATGGTGTGGTGAAGCTCCTCGACAACGCTACGCGATGCTGCGGCATTACTCGCGATCGGAAGGACGAAATCGGCACCGGCCTCAAGGAAGGCCTCCGCTCTGTCCTTGATCTGAGGGCCTTCTGCATCGGTTCGGGCAATGATGACGGTATCTGGGTTCATCCGGTGTTCTACGACTGCTCGAACCTTTGAGGCTGCGTCCCGAAGTGCGGTCACCGGCACTCCTTCGTCAGCCGAATAGTTGCAGCGCTTTGGCGTCACCTGATCCTCGATGAACACCGCGTCAACGCCGGCGAACTCCGCTTCACGAATGATGTGCGCGGCATTGATCGCGTTCCCATATCCGGTGTCAATGTCGGCAATCAGAGCGGCATTGGTGTTCTTGCGGATGTTCGCCACAACGTTCAAGTTCTCTCGATAGCTGTACAAGCCCGCATCGGGAAGACCGAGGTTCGACGAGATTGCCCACCCCGAGGAACTAATGATCTGGAACCCGGCCTGGTCGGCGAGCAGCGCCGACATCCCGTCCCATACGCCGGGAATACGCCACACCCGGTCAGGATTTTTTTCGAGCAGGGCTCGCAACGAAACGTGCTCGTTGATTCGGGACTTAGTGAACGGTTCCATGGTCAGTTCTCTCGTTTCTTGGGTTCCTCGGAGTGGGCTCCATCATCGACTCATGCAGGCAGCGACACCTGAGAGCGGTTCGTACTGGCTCTCGTAGCTACGCAGCGAGGCCAGGTACTCATCCCAGAAGGATGACGCGGCACTTCCGGCCGTGGCGAGGAACTTTTCACTGATGCTGTCGCCGACTGCAGCTCTCCAGCGTTCCTGCTCAGCGTCGGGCAGGACTGACATCTCTGCTCCGGCCGCTACCATGATGTCGCAATAGCCGGCGTTCGCTTCCACCAGCACGTCAAGCGATAGTGCGTTGAATTCCGCGTCGACCTCTTTCACAACCTGCTTCAAGTCGTCCGGCAACGCTGCCCACCAGTCGTTGTTGACGACAGTTGCAAGCAGAATGTAGTTCCCCAGACCGCTGGAAACTGTGTAGGGAGCGATGTTCTCCAGTCCGAAACCGGTGATCGCATCAAACGCGAAGCCAGCGTAGCCTTCAACAACTCCGCGCTCGATCGAGTCGTAGAGATCGGCGGCGCCAATCGCGACCGGGTTCGCTCCGATCGCTAGGAGCGCGTCGGAGGCGTACCCCACGCTTCTGATCGAGACACCTTGGAGATCATCGATTGAGTCCAAGGGCGCTCGCATGCCGAGCACCATCTCGGTGGCAGGCTGGAAGTGAAGCACAGTGACGTTGTTCGCATCCCACTCGGCCCGGAACGCATCGTTGGATTCATAGAGATCCGCAAACGCCGCCGTCTGTGCACCCGGGTTTGAGGTGACAAACGGGACGCCGGCGACCTGGGACAGCGGGAGGTCCGCGGGGTAATACGGGGCGGCGATCCACCCGGCGTCGGCACGACCATCCCCCACTCCAGCGAGTGTGTCCTGAGCGCTCAGCAGGGAACCCGCGTAGAAGAAGTCGACCTTCAGGCGACCGTCAGAGCGCTCCTCCACGAGTTCTGCCCAGCGCTCGTTGGCGATCGCACCAGGCACATTGTCGCCCGAGAAAGTCGTCAAGCGCATCGTGAAAGTCTGTTCGGGTGCTTCAGCGCCGTTCTCTGGTTGCTGCGTAGCGCAACCGGTCAAGGCACCGAGGGCGACTGCTGCTGTTAGGCCTGCCGCCATGAATCTAGTCTTCATAGCTATTCCTCTCCGTTGAGTCGTTAGTGATAACGATGATTACCATTTATACAGTGAAGTTTGAGCGAGATCAACACCAAAACGGTCTCAATTGACGAGTGCGGCGCCAGAAGAGACCATCGATGCAATCTGCGCCTCAGTCAAACCAGCCTCTCGAAGCACTTCAGCGGTGTGAGCGCCGCGCGCAACAGGCGCCATCGTCGGACCATTGCCCGAACGAGAGAGTCGTACCGGTGTTCTAACGCCTCGGTACCCCTCAGCGCTGACGATGGACTCCCGTGCGACGACTTGTTCGGCTGAAAGCGCTTGCCCGACATCGTTCACCGCTGAAGCAGCGACACCACGATCCATCAAGTCCTGCGCCAGCTGGGCTGAACCGCGTTGAGCAATGCTTGGCGCGAGAGCTTGTGCTAGAGCTTGCCTATTCCGCACTCTGTGCAGATTCGTCGTAAATCGCGGATCAAGTGCGATCTCCGGTTCGCCCAGAACCTCGACCAACGTCGTGAACTGCCGATCATTCGACGCCGCGATGAAGATTGGTCCGGTTGCACTTTCGAAGACTTGATAGGGCGCAACCATGGGGTGAGCATTGCCCGTGCGCTCAGCTACATTGCCCGAGCTCAGCCAATCGGCAGCATGCGGGTGCATGAGCGCCAACGCGGAGTCCAACAACGTCACTTCAACTTCTTGACCGATCCCAGTGCGCTCACGGTCGCGCAGAGCAAGGAGTATCCCGGAGAAGGCGTGCAGCCCCGCCACGATGTCGACAAGTGGCACACCGATCCTTGTCGATCCACCGCTAGATTCCCCAGTAACACTCATGAGGCCCGAAAAGGCCTGGAGCACCGAGTCGTAACCTGGCATCTTCCCGAGTGGTCCAGTATCACCGTACCCGCTGATCGTGCAGGCGATCAGCGAGGGATTTGCATCAGCTAACTCGGGATAGCCAAGTCCCCAACGTTGCATCGTGCCCGACTTGAAATTGTCCAGCACCACGTCAGCGTTCCTCAGCAGCCTCCGCAATGCATCTCGAGCTTCAGGTTGAGCCAAGTCAAGTCCCAGATTGCGCTTGCTTCGATTCAACCCTTCGAAGTAGGCGCTCTGACCTTCCACGGATTTTGCGGACCCCCAAGATCTCGTCTCATCACCCTGGGGACCTTCGACCTTGATCACTGATGCGCCGTGGTCGGCGAGCAACTGCCCGCAGTATGGCCCCGCCAACACTCTCGACAGGTCGACAACGACGATCCCTTCGAGTGCGCCGGCAGGCAAAGTCACTGTGACCTCGAAGCGTTACCGTCTTTCCGCACGTGGCGATTGTTGACGATGTCGCCAGTGAGCTCTGACCAATGCGAGTGTGCAAGCTGATGAATCATGAACGCGGCGTCCATTCCCGAACGCCGGCCACCGGCGTCTTCCGCCATGTTAACTGCCTTCTTCACCAGCGCAAGTGAAAGACGATCGCGCTCGGCAATCGCTTCTGCCATCTCCATCGTCTCGGCTTCGAGCCTGTCTCCAGAGACAACTCGATTCACCATCCCCAAAGAAAATGCGCGCTCCGCAGAGACTGGCTCCGCCATGAACAGAAATTCCTTGGCCTGCCGCGAGCCAAACTCCCACGGGTGAGCGAAGTACTCGACTCCAGGAATTCCCAAGTCGATGACGGGATCGAGGAAATAGGCGTCTTCGGACGCGACAATAAGGTCGCACGCCCAGGCCAGCATGAGCCCCCCCGCAATGCACGCACCCCTGACCATGGCGATCGTCGGTTTAGGAATTTCCCTCCAACGACGACACATGCCGAGGTAGATCTCCTCTTCCCTTGCGAGTCTGCCTTCAACCCCGGGTTTGTCCGCATCGCCCCACCAAGCGGAGCGAGGCGCAAAAGGCATTCCCTCGGCGACGTCGGGAGTTCCCAGATCATGACCACTCGAAAAATGATCACCACTACCCGTCAGCACAATTACCTTAACACTGTCGTCATGAGCGGCCTTCATGAAAGCGTCGTCCAGCGCATACGTCATGGCGGTGTGCTGAGCATTGCGATATCGCGGCCTATTCATGGTGAGGATCGCAACCGCGCCGCGCTTCTCAAACAGAACCGAGCCCCCGGATCCCGAATTCGAAACCACTCTGAAACTCCCTTGTCTTCCGTGCCACAATCTACATGCATGATAATACTAGATTTATGGAAGAAACCCAGAAGGACATCGCGTACTCGATCACGAACGTACTCACTCGGTACTGTCAGGGAATCGACATGCAGGACTGGGAAGCGGTTCGCTCCTGCTTTCACCACGACGCCACAGATCTGCATGGTTCGTTTCAAGGCTCGCCCGATGAACTCGTTGCCTGGCTTCGTGCCCGGCACGAAGGCGTTCACGCTGCAATGCATACCCTGACCAACGTGCTGATCAATGCCACCGCCAATGCGGATCGCGCACAGGTCGTCTCCTACAGCATTACTTATGAGCAAGTATCTGGAACTCATGCGCGAACTCTCGATGCGAGGTTACCCAAGACCGTTCGGGAGGCCCTGGTCACGATCTCTTGTCAGTACCACGACGAGTTTGAGTCCCGAGGCGGTCGTTGGGCTATCTCGCGCCGTAGGGTTGTCTACGATTGGATTCGGGTGGAGGACGCCAAGGTTCTGACGCCGATCCCTGTCGGGTGGCCAACGACGAGACGAAAGGAGAATCACCATTGAGCTCACCGGATTTGCGCCCTCAGAAGACAGCGATGCTTGTCGCTCAGAAGATTGTTGCCGATATCGCAAGTCGAGGGAATAAAGCCGGAGGCCGATTGCCACCGGAGAAGTCGATGCTTGAGGAGTACCAAGTAGGCAGAGGAACCCTCAGAGAGTCACTTCGCTTTCTTGAGTTGCAGGGCGTTATTTCTCTCAAACCCGGGCCCGGCGGCGGTCCCGTTGTGCTTGAACCCGACGTAAGCGGACTGTCAACAGCAGTGTTGCTGTTGCTTCAACTCGACAACGCCCCGTTCAAAACCATCGCAGAGGCCAGGCTCGGCTTTGAACCCGTGTTCGCAGAGCTCGCTTCCACACGCATAGCTCCGGATGACCGAGCAAACCTGATCCGCACCGTTTCGGAGATGTCAAGATCTCTCGATGACCTCAACGTGTTTCTTAAAATGAACCAGCGTTTTCACTCGCTCATCGCGCACGGTTCAGGAAATGCGCTGTACGGCCACATCATCGATATGCTTCTTCGAATCTTGGACGGCAGCGCTATCGGAGTCGACTTTCCGGTCCCGTGGAGAGAGACGGTGCTTGGGGCCCACGAGAGCATCCTCGACGCGATCACTCGTGAAGACCCGGAAGCGGCATCGATCTCCATGAAAGAGCACATCCACGGGTACATCAACTATGCGGAGCAGAAGTTCCCCGAGTTGCTTGAACAGCCAATCGTGTGGACTTCAATGCGCTCATGACGCGACTGCCATCTCGTTGGCTCTCGCTCGACGGAGCAAGGCGCCGATCCCAGTCTCCTCTGAGAATCCTGTTGCCCCATGCAACTGCACCGCCTGCGAGCATATCCAGACTGCGGTACGAGGGATAGAGCGACAAGCCTCAACCGTCGACCAGTCAGCATTTCGCACCGTGCTGTACGCGAGTGACTCCACCAGGCGGAGACGCTGGTACGCCACCGCACAGGTGTGCCGATACGCTTGAAAACTCCCGAGGGGCCGGCCGAACTGCTGCCTGACCTTCGCATAGCGAACTGTGCGGCTCAGCGCCTCACGCGCAGCGCCGATTGAGTCGAAGGCTGCGATCAGAATTCGGCCATGCTCCCAGCGATCGATTTCTGC
This sequence comes from Terrimesophilobacter sp., assembly GCA_035444505.1. Lineage (GTDB taxonomy): Bacteria > Actinomycetota > Actinomycetes > Actinomycetales > Microbacteriaceae > Terrimesophilobacter. Next base: position 10,791 of record DAOMOV010000005.1, on the reverse strand, counting down.
CGGATCGACAGTAAGTCCGTCCGGGATATTCTCCAGATCGATTGCATGCATGCTGAGCTGACGCGAGGAATCTAGCACCGGTGTTTCGCTCGCCCGCCACGCTTTGTGTCCACGATCCAGCACAATAATCTCCGCTTCATTGCCGAAGCACCGCGGAACTACAATCAGATCTGCTCCGGAAGGCCCCCACGCAAGCAACCTCCCGGACACCTCAGAATAGGGGGAGTTCACTGGAACGGCCACAGTCAGCTCACCAGACACGAGCCCGGAGAGAACTCGACCCTGCACATCCGTCATAGCGAGTGCAGGCAATATAATCCCAGCCACCCAGGGCAGAGCCGACGCGGCCGTGAGTGAGCCGCCCACGTCCAGAATCGGGGCTAGGAGTTCGAAAGAACCCCCGCTCCCCCCAAGTTCTTCCGCAGTGCCTACCCCGAAGAGCCCTTCTTGAGCTCCGGCGATCAGGCTCTCTGGATCAGCGCCAAGTACCGACAGAGCGAGTTCGGCCAACTCTGCTTGTTCATCCGTGAGGTTCGGATAGGGGAGGTCCATCGTGTTCAACTTCCGCTAGGTCGAGGCTCGCGAGGCATCGCAAGCAACGTGTTCGCAATGATGTCGAGTTGTACTTCGGTGGCTCCCGCCGCGATCGTGTTGCCCCACGATGAGAGCCAGTCCCGAGACCAGTTCCCCGTTACCCAACCCTGGAAGTGCCGTTCAGGCCCATCCTGAAGCACGCTCAGTCCGGCAAGCTGCATACCGAAGTCAGCAACGTCGTGAATCAGCTCCGTGTACGCGACTTTCAAAACCGAGAAACTCTTTAAGTCGTCTGCAGCGATGATGTCATATGCGAGTGCACGAACGGCAAAGGCGTGAGCCGAAAGTGCTGCAAGTTTGACGCTTTCCGCCGATGTTTCGTCTCCGATTTGGGAACTTAGTTGTTCGATGCCCAGAATGCAGCGTTCGATAAGTTCCACGCCAATGGGACCGCGTTCAGTTTGAAGTGTGGACTGAGCGATCGACCATCCCTCGTTCAGATTCCCGATGACGTTCTCACTGGGCACGAAAACGTCGTCAAGGAATACCTCGGAGAACTCAGAATGACCGTTGATCTGACGAATTGGGCGAACCGAGACCCCCGAACTGCTCATGTCCAGGATGAAGTATGTTATGGACTTAGCCCTCGACTCCTCCGTTCCGGTGCGAGCGAGTAGAAGGCAATAGTCCGCAAGGTGCGCGTTGCTTGACCAAGTCTTCTGACCTGAGATCAACCACCCACCCTCGACTGGAGTTGCGCGTGCTCTCAGTGACGCGAGATCACTTCCCGCCTCGGGCTCGGAGAAGCCTTGACACCAGATCTGACCATCGATGGCGGCTCGAACGAAGCGCTCCTGCTGCTCTATTGAGCCGGCCAGAAGCAAAGTGCTCGGAACATGAAACCGCGACACGAGAAAGGTGTCCAGTGGCGGTGCCCCGCTGCGAACCCACTCCTCGTAGACGACAACCTGCTCCTGCACGGAGAAGCCGCCGCCTCCCCATTCCCGCGGGACATGCGGAGACCCGAAGCCGCGCGTGTTGAGCAGTTGCAGCCATCGGCGCTGGTGCTCGACAAACTCCGCTTCCTCCAGAGACGCAACGTTGTCGGCCCAATTTCGAGGTGCATTCTCGCGAAACCACTCCCGAACCTCTTCACGAAACGCGCTCTCACTCATCCGTCATCTCCTGCAGCGTCTGCCGAAGGAGGAACTTTTGCACTTTCCCACTCGGGGTACGAGGCAGTTCCTCAATCAGCTCGATTCGCTCCGGACACTTCTGGGCAGCTAGTCCCTTAGCACGAAGAAAGTCGAACAGTCCCTGAACCGTTGGAACTTCAGTGCCTCTTGGTACCACGAAGGCACACACGCGCTCGCCCATCACGGGATCGGGCACTGGCACCACAGCCACATCCTGGATGCCAGGATGGTCCAGAAGATGGGCCTCCACCTCTGCTGCGCTGATATTCTCACCGCCACGGATGATGATGTCCTTTTTGCGGCCGACGATCGAGATGGCTCCCCGATCATCGATCTCAGCTATGTCACCCGTGCGAAAGAACCCGTCCGGCGTGAAAGCATCAGCATTTGCAACAGGGTCGAGATACCCGACGAATCGTTCCGGGCCATCGATGACGAGTTCGCCCACATTGCCGACGCCATTCTCAATCCTGAATCGACCGGGATGGACGGGGAGGCCATCTGTCTCTGCTCCAATCTCTGAATTCGTATTCGCGCCGGCCAGTGAAAACACTGGCATTTCAGTCATTCCGTAGCACCGCGATACATATCCCCCGAGTCGCTGCTGGGCGTCCCGAATGAGCTGTGGTGCCACATCGGTTCCACCACACAAGAATGATGTCAACGACGGCGTGACCCCTCTGTGCGCGTACTCCTCAAGGATGCCGCGAAGAAAAGTGGGCGCCCCCAGCCCGAAAGTACAGTTCTCGGACTCGATCGCATCGACAGCGGAACGAGGATCCCAGATGTCCAGGAGCGTTGCACTCTGCGCGAACGTTGTCGGCAGGTACACTCCGTACACAGCACCGGTGAGATGCCCTACGGGTGAGGGCATGAAGATGCTGTCCTTCGGCCCCAGCTCCAATGCGCTGACAATCGATCGCATCTCCCAGCCAATTGTCTGGTGCGTGTGCAGCACGCCCTTCGGTTCCGCGGTTGTGCCTGAGGTGTACAGGAGCATGGCGACCTCACTCGCCGCCGCGTCCTCATCGACTTCTGGCTCGCTGCCCGTCGCCACATCCAACCACGAATGCGTGTCGTCGGCGGTGTCGCTTTCAGGCCGGGCAATGACAATCGCCAATGGGAGATCAAGTTGTTCCCTCACCTCACGAAGCATCGTCACATAATCAAAGTTTCGATGCACGGCTGGCACAATAACCGCTCGGGTCTTCGCCTGGCGGAAGATAAAGCTCAACTCTGCGTGTCGGTATATCGGTACGATCGGATTGACAACTGCGCCCATCCAAGTGACGGCGTGCATTGCAACAGCGGCCTCCCACCAGTTTGGAAGGATGATGCTGACAACGTCTCCACGTTGCACTCCGATGCTCTTCAAACCTCCGGCAAACTCTTGCACCGAGCGAAGGAGGTCTGAATACGTCAGACGTGTGCGACCCTCCACGATCGCGATGGCATCCGGAGCTGTTTGAGCGCTCTCCGAAAGGTACGACCCGATAGTCCTGTCATCCCAGTAGTCGTGCCATTCCCCCGAAGGGGCGGTCGGCCGAAGCATCCTGAAGTCCGTCACTTTCCCGGGATGGTGACTTGGTCCGGGTCGAGTCGCACCTCGATGAGAAGAGGTTTCGTCCGATCTGCAATCACTTGAGGCAGCGCGGCAAGGTCTGCTGTGGTGGATACCGCGTAGCCTTCCCCACCGAGCGCACGTGCCACCTCCGTGAAGTCTGGCCAATCCAGAACTGAGATCGCCGGGTCGAGGCCGCGAGCTCGCAACTGAATGTGCTCAGCACCATACGAGCGGTCATTGAACAGCACGACGATGATGTCCAAGTTGTGACGAACAGCCGTGTTGAACTCAGTGAGGCCACCCAACATGAAGCCGCCATCACCGCACACCATGAGCACAGGTCGATCTGGTGCCGCCGCCGCCGCGCCTATCGCGTTCCCCATCCCCAGACCGATGGATCCGAAGTTCATGGTGTACACGAAAGAGCGTGGCCCAGGGACTGAGAACGCCGTAAGCGCGCGGTAGCTGAATCGACCCGCGTCGAGGACATAGATGCGGTCAGCAGGGACTGCGTCCTGAATAGCGACTAGTGCGTCTTCGTACGCGACCGGCTTGTCCGGCTCAGGCTGCTTAGTGGCTGCCGACTCGGTCCGATACCATTCCGGGTGCGTGTCTCTGAAGCCCGTGGCGGGAATCTCGACCTCGTCGAGGAGTTCGACAATCTGATCGGCTACTTTGCCCGCGTCTCCAACAATGCCAAGCGTGGGCACTGTCATTGAACCGAGTATCTCACGGCGAGTGTCCACCTGAACGACGCGCTTGCCAGCGAAGAGTGAGCCATTGACTGATCCCCAACGATCGAGCCGCGAGCCCAGAGCGATGACGAAATCGCTCGCAGCAATTGCCTCAACCCCACCAGGAGATGAAAGCGTACCGAACACGCCAAGGTTGTAAGTCTGGTCTGAAAAGAGGTCCTTTCCTCTCAGAGTCGTCATAAGGGGTGCACCGATCCGAGCCGCGAGCGCAATCAAAGGCTCTCGCGAGTCCACGGCTCCGCGACCAGCCACCACGATCGGCCGCTTGACAGTGGCGAGCATAGCCACGACCTGCTCGATCGACTCTGGGTCTGCGCTGACCGCTTGGCTCACTGGCCAGGGGGGCTCAACCGACGAGTATTCGACTTCTTCCCATTGGAAGTTGATGGGGATGTTGAACACGATTGGCCTGCGTTCAGCCATTGCACGCCGAAGGGCTTTATCAAGGTCGTCGAGAAGAGTCCGCTCACTGCGCGCCTGTTCGAACCCGGCGCCAGTGGGGATAATGAACTCCCGCTGAGGAATCTTTTGTAGCGTCATGGAGTCATCAGGCGCCGTGTCCCCGACCACCACAAGTAGCGGCGCACTGTCCCGCACGCTCTCAACGAGAGCTGTGATCGTGTTGGTGATGGCGGGACCATGCGTCACAGTCGCGACCCCGACTTCGCCGGTGACCTGCGCATAACCATTTGCTGCGAGGATCGCCCCCTCCTCGTTAGCTACAGCGATGTAGTTTGTAGCGTCAAACTTGGCGTAGTCATCGACCCAGAACAGGTTTCCATCACCGACCAGACCAAAGACCGTAGTGATGCCGTGGTCGACAAGTCGTTGCGCGATCGCTTCATGGATGTACATGATTGCGCCCTTTCATTTGAATCCGCTCTGATTCTTGGATATGCCTTGGCAGGCTCAATGGTACTAGAATCTCTGCTTATCATACGATCCTATTAATCAGGAGCCAATGTGGGCACGAAAATCGACATGAGTAATCTGGGGAGAACGGCAGTTTTCAAGCCGCTCAGCCTAGGTGGCATGGAGCTTCCCAATCGAATTGTGATGGCTCCAATGACTCGCCGCCGCGCCGTTGACGGAGTCTTGACTCAGCTGTCGATCGACTACTACGCAAGGCGTGCTGCGGCAGGCGTGCCGCTCATCATTTCAGAGGCGACCTACATTGATCACCCTTACGCCGGTGTCGATCGTCGCGTACCTGTATTCTTTGGAGACGCTGCGCTTGAGTCATGGCGCAACCTCGTTGACGCCGTCCACGCTGAAGGTTCCTTCATCTTTCCCCAGCTCTGGCATGTGGGTGCACAGCTCTACACGCGACCGGAGCTCGAGCGCACGATCGTGCCCATGACGCCATCTGGGTTCGCGCTGAACGGAACGGAGATCGGTGAACCGATGACCGTTCGAGACATCGATAGCGTTATCGCCTCGTACGCTCGTGGAGCGTCGACAGCGGTCGAACTGGGCTTTGATGGCGTAGAGATTCACGGAGCACACGGCTATCTGATTGACGAGTTCCTCTGGCACTTTACGAACAGGAGAACGGATCGATACAACGGAAGCCTTATGGCTAGGGCACGGTTCGCCTCGGAAGTAGTGGCCGCAATGCGAGCTGCAGCCGGGCCGAGTTTCCCGATCTCATTTCGCCTATCTCAATGGAAAACCGACCACTATGACGCTCGACTGGTCGAGAGCCCAGGAGAATTGGGGGACCTGCTGGGGCCAATTGTCGAAGCTGGAGTCACCTGCTTCCACACGTCAACCCGTAGGTTCTGGCAAACGGAGTTCCCCGAGTCGGACCTAACACTCGCTGGCTGGGTTCGGCACCTGACCGGAGTCCCCACTATCGCTGTGGGCTCCGCAGGCATCGAGAAGCAGTTCATCCCGAACAGTTCAGATGTTGAACTTGCGTACGATGGACCACTCGACGAGCTGTTCTTGCGAATGAAGCGCGACGAGTTCGACCTTATTGCGGTCGGGCGCGGACTCCTGGCGGATCCAGAATGGGCACTAGCAATCAGAGATGGTCGGCCCATAAAACCATTCGTAAATCACTCACCTCAAGATCTCTACTAGTGGATTTGGCATCGCGCCCCTGCGACGGCAGCTCACTGACTTCCTGATAGCGATACCCGTCAGGGTTGCTACACGCTGCCACCTCGGTTGATATCACTTAACCCCGTTTCAGCAAGGCCGCCAACGCTTGACCGCCGCCGATGCACATCGTCACAATCGCGTACTCCCCGCCGCTGCGCTGCAACGTCAGGGCCGCGCGCACGGTCAGAATCGCACCCGTCGCGCCGACCGGGTGCCCAAGCGCAATCGCGCCGCCGTAGGGGTTGGTTCGCGCCGGATCCAACTCCACGTCACGAATGACGGCAAGCGCCTGCGATGCGAAGGCTTCGTTCAACTCCACCGTGTCGATGTCTGCGGGCGTCAACCCCGTTCGCGCAAAGAGCTTCTTCAGAGCCAACGTCGGTGCGTAGCCCATGATCTCGGGTTCCAGAGCGGCTGTCGTCACGGCCTCCAGCGTCGCCAGCACCGGTGCGCCTTCAGCGCGGGCATCCGACTCCCGCATGAGGACGGTCGCGGCAGCGCCATCGTTGATGCCCGACGCATTCCCGGCCGTCACCGTCCCCTCCGCGGTGAACGCCGACGGGAGTCCCGCGAGCATCTCCAGCGTCGTATCCGAACGGGGGTGCTCATCCACCCTCACCTCGACAGGCTTACGTCCTGATGTCATCGTAGGAACGATCTCTTCTGCAAAGGCCGCACGTGCAGCAGTCGATGCGGCACGCCGTTGCGACTCGAGAGCAAAGGCATCCTGATCCTCACGGGACACAGAGAATCGTGACGCGACGGCCTCAGCAGTGACGCCCATGTGCTTGTTCGAGAACGGGTCGGTCAGAATCGCAACGGTTCCGTCAACGAGCGTCCGATCACCAAGTCGGTCATTGAACCGCGCATTGAAGTCGTAGAACGGCATCCGTGTCATGTTCTCGGCACCTCCGGCGAGTGCCACATCCACCCCACCCCACAGCAACTCCTGGGCGCCTGACCAGATCGCCTGCAGCCCAGAACCGCACAGGCGGTTGACCGTGAAGGCGGGGGTATTGTCACCGAGGCCAGCAGCCAACGCGACACGGCGAGATATATAAGCGTCACCAGCGACCTGCCCGATCGTGCCGATCACGACCTCACCAACACGATCTGCACTCACTCCAGAACGTTTCAACGCCTCCACTGCGGCCTGGGTACCCAGCTCGTGTGCAGGGGTGTCTTTGAACGCCCCACCGAATCGGCCCACCGGGGTACGTGCCCCAGCAACGATCGCAATTTTCTCCTGCGCAGCCATCAGCCTTCTGTCTCCCTTTCATGAGCGCTGCCGTCAGTGTCGCAGCTCTCGGAACAAATCACTCAGTGTGGTGCTCGTCGACGACGTAGTTGTTCACGAGCGGGCGGAACTGTCGTTGGATGCCGCCTTTCCCACAATGTACGCTGTGCAACCGAATTCATGCGAAACGACGGATGCTCGACGAAGTCGCCCACGCACTCAACAAGGATCAACTGCGCAAAGGGCATCGCCGCAGTGATGCTAAACGACGCGGATCAGTGGAAGAAGTGGCGCTCACCGGTGAAGTACATGGTCACCCCGGCATCCATCGAGGCCGCAATCACCTCGTCATCCCGAATCGAGCCACCCGGCTGCACGACCGCGCGAACCCCGGCATCCAGCAGAATCTGCAGACCGTCGGCGAAAGGGAAGAACGCATCCGACGCGGCAACCGCGCCGCGCTCCCTTCCCCCCGCGCGCGACACCGCAAGGCGGCACGAATCGACCCGGTTCACCTGCCCCATACCGATACCCACGGATGCCCCGCCGCGCGCGAGCAGAATCGCATTCGACTTCACGGCACGCACCGCCCGCCACGCGAACTCCAGATCGGCGCGCGTGTCAGCATCGGCGGCCCCTCCCGCCACGAGTTCCCACTCGTCGAACGGGGCGAAGTGGACGTCGGGGCTCTGCACCAGCATCCCGCCCGAAATCTGACGCAACTCCTGCGCGTCCCGACGGAACCCCGCCGGCAGCTTGAGCACGCGAAGGTTCTTCTTCGCGCCGAACACCTCGAGGGCCTCAGCGGTGAAGTCGGGGGCGACAACGACCTCCGTGAAGATCGGCGCAATCGACTCCGCCGCCTCACGGTCGATCGTGCCGTTCGCCGCGATCACACCCCCATACGCCGACACCGGGTCGCACGCGTGCGCCGCCGCGTGCGCCTGCGCAATCGAGCCCGCCACCGCGATACCGCACGGGTTCGCGTGCTTGATGATCGCCACCGCCGGTGCCGCGTGGTCGAACGCCGCCCGCACCGCCGCATCCGCGTCGACGTAATTGTTGTACGACATCTCCTTGCCGCCGAGCTGCTGAGCGCTCGCCAGACCCACCGTGCCGCTCGTGAACAGCGCGGCCTCCTGATGCGAGTTCTCCCCGTATCGCAGCGGAGACGACTTGCTGAAGCTGAGCTCGAGCTCCGCCTCAGCTGGCCGCTCCGCCCGCACTCCAAGGTTCTCGGCGAAGTAGGCCGCGACTGCCGAGTCGTACGCCGCCGTGTGCGCGAACGCCTCCGCCGCGAACCGCTCGCGCTGCAGCAGCGTCGTGCCCCCGACCGTCAAAGACTTCACCACCGACGGATAGTTCTTCGGGTCTACGACGATCGCCACGTTCGCGTGATTCTTCGCCGCCGAGCGCACCATCGCCGGCCCGCCGATGTCGATCTGCTCGATCACCGCGGCCCGCTCAGCCCCACTCGCCACCGTCTCCACGAACGGGTACAGGTTCACCACGACAAGCTCGAACGCCGCAACACCCAGCGCCGCAAGCTCACTCTCGTGCGACTCGAGGCGCAGATCGGCGAGAATGCCCGCGTGAATCGACGGGTGCAGCGTCTTCACCCGACCGTCGAGAGACTCGGGGAACCCCGTCACGCTCGACACCTCGGTGACGGGGTGACCGGCATCCGCGATCCTCTTCGCCGTCGACCCCGTCGACACGATCTCCACGCCCGCAGCGGCGAGCGCGGCAGCAAGCTCGAGCAGCCCCGACTTGTCGCTCACCGACACCAAGGCGCGGCGGATGCGCACCACATCACGAATACGAGGTTCAGGGGCGGGCATGGTCCTCCTTTGCGTCCTTCTCAGCCGTGCTCACGTCGTCGATGTCGCTGTCCTCAACGCGCACGTGGCCCGCAGCGAACTCCAGCAGCACGCCCTCCAGCAGGCGGCGCTCCACGAGCTTGATGCGCTCGTGCAGGGACTGCTCCGTGTCACCCGGCTCAATCGCGACCCGCTCTCGGGCCAGGATCGGTCCGCTGTCGATCCCATCGTCCACAATGATGACACTCGCGCCCGTCTCCGACACCCTCGCCGCGAGCGCGTCCCGCACCGCGTGCGCGCCCGGAAACTCAGGCAGATAAGCCGGATGCGTGTTGATGACGCGCGGCGCGAACTCGGCGAGGAAGGCATCCGGAAGCAGCCGCATGAGGCCGCTCAGCACCACGACATCCGGCTCGAACGGGCGAATCTCATCGGCGAGGACGTCCGCCCACGCCTCGCGGCTCGCAAACCCGCTGTAGTCCACGACAAACGACGGGATGCCCTCAGCGCGCGCGTGATCGAGTCCCGCACAGTCCCGGTCCGCGCCCACCCCCACAACCCGCACCGGAAAGTCGCCGCCCCTCGTGCGATCGAGGAGAGCGCGCAGGTTCGAGCCGCCCCCCGAGATGAGCACAACAGCATTCAGCACCATTCGAGCCTAGTCGGAGCGAGAACGAGCCCCCGCGAGCATCCCCGCAGTCGCCGCGACACCGAACTCGAGCGCCGCCCACAGACCCACGAGCAGCGGATCCGGGCCCACCACTGCGAGGCGGCCCGGCCCCGCCGACCCCCCAGAGAACGCCGCCAGCACGCCAAGAACCGCACCGCCCACGACACCGATTCCCACACCCGTCAGCACACGCAGCAACAGCGAAACACCATCACCCAGCCTGGCCGCCAGCATCCGCCGCGCCACCGCGCCCGCGGCAAACGCCGCAACAACCGGAACCACAAGACCGACAAAACCCCACGCCGACGCCTCCACCAGCACTGCCCCCAAAACTGGAATCGCCGGGACCGTACCCAGGCTCGTGCCCAGGGGCGCCACACTCGAACCCGCCCCAATCGCGAAACCAGGGCCAACGAACCACGCCGCCGCCCACAGCACCAGGTTCGGCGTCAGCACGAGCTGACCCAGTGTCAGCGCGATACCACCCAGCACACCCGTGTGCACACTCTCGTACAGCGCCACGATCTCCGCGTAGCGCACCCCGATCAGCGCAGCACACGCCACCGCCGACACCACCATGACGCCTGCGACGGCAGCCAGGCCGCCCCGCACCGCTGCACCTACCACAACTCGAACGTGGTGAGGGATGCGTCGCACAAGGTCCGACAGCGCCGTAAGCGGTACACCGCCCTGATCCGCGGTGCGCCTCACCATCGCCCGTTGCAACCCGACAACGAGACCCACCATAAAAATCACGGTCGGAAAAAGCACACCCTGCACGAGAGACGGCACCGCCACCGGGTGCGTCGCACTCACCACGACGCCCAATGACAGCGCCGCAAACGTCACACCCGCGGTCAGCAGACCCACGCGCCAGAACGAAGAAGCGCCGATCCGGCGACCCGCACG